>SHAI01000051.1 GCA_004213235.1 Parvularculaceae bacterium | reverse complement strand
GCCCCTCAGTTTGACAGCACGCCGCACCCATGACATCCGCGGGTGCATGAGTGACACATCAGCAAAAGACAACACCGCCCCGCCGGGCACGGGAAACCCGCAAATGCACACCGCCGGGCAAGGACACACCTTAACCGTTGCCGCTGAAGATAGCGGTACACGGCTCGACAAATGGTTGGCAGACCATCCCGCAGAGCTGGGTCTGACCCGCTCGCGTTTGAAAGCGCTCATTGAAGGGGGGGCGCTCAACCGCGGAGATGATGTTTTTAACGATCCGTCCTGGCGGATACGTGAAGGAGAAACCTACACGCTAACCCCGCCCCCGGTTGTCGCCCCAACCCCAAAAGGCGAGGCCATCCCGCTGGATGTACGTTTTGAGGACGATCATCTCATTGTTGTCATGAAACCGGCAGGACTGGTCGTTCACCCGGCAGCCGGCAACTGGACCGGAACACTGGTCAACGCCCTCATCGCTCATTGCGGTGACACCCTCTCCGGCGTTGGCGGTGTCGCAAGGCCGGGCATTGTCCACCGCCTTGATAAAGATACGTCTGGATTGATCGTCATTGCCAAACATGACCGCGCCCACCTGGCCCTTACCGAGGCGTTTGCGGCCCATGACATCGACCGGGTCTATGAAGCAGTGTGCATCAGTGCTCCGCGCCCTTCCATCGGCACCGTCGATGCGCCTATTGCCCGGCTTGGCGGCGATCGGAAGAAAATGGGTGTCGTCAAACCGCGCGGCAAACGCATGATGGGTCAGGAGCAGGTTAATGATGCCATTGAAGAAGACCTCGCCGCGATGGAAAACGATGGCCTGCCGCCGGGGGTACGCCGCGCGGTTACCCACTATTCGGTGAAACAGGCTTTCGGTCGCCATCGCGCAAAACTCGCCGGTGACGCCGTTGCCTCGCTGATCGCGTGCCGCCTGGAGACTGGTCGCACCCACCAGATCCGCGTACATATGAGCCATATCGGCCATCCACTTGTTGGCGACCAGACCTATGGTCGCGGACCGGGCCTGCCAGGCGTTAAGCCTGGTGACGCCGCCGGTGATCACGCATTGAAGGTATTGAAGGGGTTTAAACGCCAAGCCCTGCACGCGCGTATCCTGGGGTTTCAGCATCCGATCAATGGTGAACAATTGCGCTTCGAGGCCGACCCGCCTGCAGACTTTAACGCCCTTGTGAAGGCACTGGCCGCGCTATAACCGTTTCAGCTGCGGCGCTCGCCACCAGATGCATGGGCGAAGCTATGCGACGGATAGACAGGATCATGCGACAATTTGAGCTGGAAAACGCGTCTGGGTCATCGTTTTGCCGGAAAGTCCAAGCTAAACTAGGTTTCGTAATAACTTCCCGACGGCATCTAGTAATGGGCAAAATCGCCCCTATATCAGTTTTTCTGATGTCGTTGCCGTCTGGGACGATGTTTGCGTTCTCGCCTGATTGGGAGAAAAATTATGGCTAATGAAGTGATCGCCGCACCGGCGCTGACGCCGGAGGGTTCGTTATCGCGCTATCTTTCCGAGATCCGGAAATTTCCGCTGCTCGAGAAAGATCAGGAATACATGCTCGCGAAGCGTTTTTCCGAACACCAGGACCCCGACGCTGCCCAACAACTCATCACCAGCCACCTCCGGCTCGTTGCGAAACTCGCAATGGGTTATCGCGGCTATGGCCTGCCGATTGGCGAAGTCATTTCCGAAGGTAATGTCGGCTTGATGCAGGCGGTCAAACGCTTTGATCCAGAAAAAGGATTTCGCCTGGCGACCTACGCCATGTGGTGGATCCGCGCGTCAATTCAGGAATACATTCTACGCTCATGGAGCCTGGTGAAAATCGGCACCACCGCCGCGCAGAAAAAGCTTTTCTTCAACCTGCGCAAGATCAAGGGTCAGATCGACGCTGTTGATGACGGTGATTTGCGCCCCGAGCAGGTAGAGCATATCGCCACCAAGCTGGGCGTCTCTGAAGAAGACGTGGTTTCAATGAACCGGCGCATGTCCGGCGGCGAGGCGTCCCTGAACGCCCCCCTTGGCAAGGGCGAGGAAGGCGGCGGCGAGTGGCAGGACTGGCTTGTCGATGAAGATGCTGTCAATCCGGAGACGAAACTCGCTGCGGATGACGAATATGATATGCGCATGTCGTTATTGTCCGAGGCACTGGCGACCCTCAATGAGCGTGAGCAGCACATTCTTACCGAACGTCGGTTGAAGGATAACCCTGCGACGCTGGAGGAGCTTTCCAAGGTCTATAATGTATCACGGGAGCGCATTCGCCAGATCGAAGTTCGCGGTTTTGAAAAACTACAAAAAGCGATGAAACGTCTTGACCGCGAAGCACGCAGCCAAACCATTGATGGCCAGGCTGCCGAGGCCCCTGCGCATTAAGCGCGGGGCAAATTTGCGATAAATCAAATTGGCGCACACCATAAGCTCGGCACCGGCTGCAATTTGACTTGCTGGGTGTGCGCCCCCCTTCCCTGTCTGCGCGCCAGCCATAAATTTCAGATCCGAGCTCCAAGAAAGCCCAATCCAGAGAAAGGCCGCATTGGTTCGCCCTCAGCGTCCAAATCACAGCGCGACATAATCACTAATACTATTTATACGGACTTTTCTGGCGAGACAAAATACGCGCCGCAAATTTAAAGCGACGCGATGAGCGCTTCCAGACGATCAAGGTCTTGATCGGTAGACAAACGATGGTCGCCGGTTTTTGTCAGATATATTTCAACATCATCGCTGGCAAAAGCTTCAGCAGTCCGCATTGCGTGATCCCAAGGCACATCTTCATCCGCCATCCCCTGAAGGATGCGAACCGGACCTTGAAACGGTACGCCATCTTTGAGGACGAGATGTTTGCGACCATCTTCGATCAATTGCCGGGTGATGACGGTCGGTTCATCATCATATGGCGATGGTTCCACCAGCCTGCCGTCACGCATGAGCGTTTCGCGTTCGGATGCGCTCATGCCTGGTAACATCAACGCCTCGGTGAAATCAGGTGCCGGCGCGATCAGGACAATGCCCCGAAATTTTTCAGGTGTGGCTTTGGCCAACAGACATGCAATCCAGGCCCCCATGGATGATCCAACAAGGATCTGCGCACCATCAGTCAGCTGCTCAATCGCGGCTTTTGCGTCCGTGGCCCAATCGCCTATCGTCCCGTCTTCAAACGCGCCGTCAGATGCACCATGGCCTGTGTAATCAAAACGCAGGAAGGCGCGGTTTGCGCCCCGCGCCCAATCGGCAAGTCGTGATGCCTTGGTTCCGGTCATGTCGGATCGAAATCCGCCAAGCCAAACGACGCCTGGCCTGTCACCTGGAATTCGCTCATAGGCCATCCGGCCATTGGGCCCGTCAAACAGCTCAGGCGTCATAAACTTATCCCCTTTCCGGCAAAGCGCGCTTATTGTGTGCCGCGCACGATATAATTGCCACGATATGGAAGTCAGCGCTATCAGTGAACGACGATGCGGCACAATTCCAGTGTCGAACTAAAGGTGACGCCGTGATTGATCTGCAGGGCGCAAGAATTCTACAGGTGATCCCTGCCCTCGATGCTGGCGGCGCTGAGCGGACAACCATCGAGATTTCCCGCGCCATTGTGGATGCTAACGGGAAAGCCATGGTCGCGTCGCGCGGCGGACGTTTGACCGATGAACTAGATGCGATTGGTGCGGCGTTTTTCCAACTGCCCGTGGATCGTAAAAACCCCTTTGATCTGGTGCGTAATGTTTACCGGTTAGCAGCCCTGATTAAACGGCACGGGATCCAGCTCGTTCATGTACGCTCGCGTGCACCAGCCTGGAGCGCCCTATTTGCGGCGCAACGTTGCAATATACCGCTCGTGGCAACCTATCATGGGGCTTATAGCGCCAGCAGCTTCATCAAAAATTTCTATAACTCCAGCATGACACGAGGCGATCTGGTTATTGCCAATTCTCAGTTCACGGCGCGCACCATTCGAAATTTCTATGGCGTACCTGAGCAAAAAATCGCGATCATCCCGCGCGGTGCGGATCTGGACAGGTTTAACCCCAAAACAACGTCGGCGGAGCGTGTTTTGGCGGCACGTCGCGCCATCGGGGTTGAAGCTGATAAAGCGTTTTTGTTTCTCTTGCCGGGCCGGCTGACGGAATGGAAAGGGCAAAGACTTGCGATCGATGCTTTCCAGCGGTTTTTACAAGACAGGCCCGATAGGTACAATTTTCTGCTGGCGCTTATAGGCGATGAACAAGGCCGCCATGACTACCGTGAAGCATTGCTGCGCAAGATCGACGGTTACGGCCTGAACGCCCAAATTCTGATACCGGGCCATTTTGATGATATGCCCGCGGCATATCTTGCTGCTGACGTTATTCTCGCGCCCTCCCTGCGTCCTGAAGCGTTTGGCCGCGTCAGCGTCGAAGCCGGCGCGATGGGTCGGCCGGTGATTGCCGCCGCCCATGGCGGTGCCATGGAGACTGTTAAAGACGGTGAAACCGGGTTTCTTTTTCCTCCCGGGGATACGTCATCTCTTAAGGCCGCAATGGATGAGCTGGCCTGGATGAGCCGGCGCGAACGAGAGAATATCGGCGTTTTAGCCCAGCATTGGGTCAAAAAACGCTATTCTTCTGCCGCAATGGCCAAATCAACTCTGGCGGCCTATGGGCGCTTGCTGTTAATTTCCGATTTGGTTGGTGATGGTATAACGACCTGACCAAGGAGTAACTGTCTGGGACGGGTGAATGTTTGGGCGACGTAAAGAGAGTATTCTGATCATTAAAATTGACAGCTTGAGGGGCTTTGTTGCGGCGGAACCATTGTTCGAAACGCTACGCGACCGGTTTTCTGAAGCCGAGATCAGTTTGTTGACATTGCCTGGTTTGCGACAGATTGCGCAGGTTTCTCCCTATTTCGACCGGATTGCGACCCTGCCGGACATGACCAATTCGGCGGATCGAAAAGCCTTCGCCAAAAGACTGGCGACTGCAAAATTCACAAAGGTTTATGACCTTTCCAACAATAAACATTCGCGCAAAATTCGCGCTGCATTCGGGCCTTTTGGCCCGAAATGCGAAGTCGCCAACGCACCGGAAAAGCGGCCACGAAATGCGCCGCCGACGCGATCATTGCCATCCTTTGAAAATCTGTGCGCGAGTTTGGGCATGGATGCACATACCCGCTTGCCCGACCTTGACTGGGCACTGACTGCACGTCGGGACTCAGCAAACATGAGCCCGTCATGGTTCGGAATTTCAAACGCTTATGGGCTGTTGGCACCAGGCCTCGTTGCCGAACAAAGATGGCCAGCGTCCCATTATAGTGAGTTGTCCAGTTTGTGCCTTCAGGCGGGCATAACGCCGGTCTTGATAGGGCCAAAAGAAATTCATTCGATTGGAGATGAAATCTGCGAGCGCGTGCCGGAAGTTGTGGACTTGATTGGCAAGACTGACTACCTGCAGGTCATCGCCTTAGCGCACGAGGCGGGTTTCTTCGTAAGCGATATGGCCGACGAAGCGGATCTATGCATCGCCGTCGGCGCTTCGGGTGTTTTGATCCACAGCGAGAACGACGCGAATGCCCCTGACCTTAAGGGTGATGTTATGCGCATTACGGCGAAAGATGCCAAAATTGATGAGGTGGACGCGAGATATGTGTGGCAATACCTCAACAATATGGGGCTAATCAGTGCCGATCGGGCACAAAATGCAGCATCACGTTGATGCACCCTATGCACGAACTATATAAGGATGTCGGTGTGGGCCCACCATCAAAGCGTGTGTCGCGTTTGCGCGCCTCAAATTGGCTCAGTTCAGCTTTAGTCAGAAAGTAACATTGGAGATATGCAATAGCCCGTAGACCATTCCCGCCAGCGCCAGCCAAAGACGATGGCCCGCGCATCAACGAAAAGATAGATACTGCCCAGGTTCTTCTTATAGACCATGAGGGAGAAAAACGCGGTGTCGTACAGACCGACCAGGCAATAGAATTTGCAATGGCTGCTGGTCTCGATCTTGTCGAAGTTTCCCCTAATACGACACCACCAGTCTGCAAGATCATGGACTATGGCAAGTTCAAGTATCAGCAGCAGAAAAAGAAAAACGAAGCCAAGAAAAAACAAAAAGTTGTCGAAATCAAAGAGATCAAGATGCGTCCGAACATCGATAGCCATGACTATGATGTAAAGACGAAGGCCATGCGGCGGTTCTTTGACGAGGGCGATAAGGTCAAAGTGACGCTTCGCTTCCGTGGGCGAGAGATGGCGCACCAGGAGCGCGGCATGGAGCTTTTGAAGAAAGTTCAGACTGACTTTGAGGAAATTGCCAAAGTCGAACAAATGCCAAAGCTGGAAGGTCGCCAGATGATGATGGTTATGGCACCTCGCTAACACCTAAGCTCCATTCTACAGGTGACGCGGACAGGCCGCCTCCCCAAATAGGGGATACGGCCGCGTGTTCAGCCGTTTGTGCTGAACGGTCTGCAGTCACCTGAAAGAGCTCGCTTGTGGGTTTCGTTCGAAAGACGAAACTTGCGAAAGATCGTCGCCCTTCCCAGCGTTGACCAATCACGGTGCGTACATCCATTATGGGGGCACAAAACGCACACCGTGGCGGGTCAGTTCGTACTCCCAACCATCGGCGTGGTTATGTATGGGTAGCGTTAAGGGGTTGTCGCGGATGGATGTTTCTTCGATTGACTGGGCCGCAGCGTCATATTTATTTGCGTTCTTTGTCATTTCCTTCCTGTTGGGAATGATCGTCGGAAGGTGGGTTTTGGGGGGCCGCACGGCAGGACACCCCACAGGCGACACTGCGCATGACGAGCTCCGGTCGGATGAAGATTTCCGCGCAATGGGTGAAACGGTCCATCCAGATGGGTTTTCCGACGTCGAAAACGAAAAAAACGAAAAACTTTCAGAATTGGAACACTGTCTCTCGGAAATCAGATTGCTCGTGTCAGACGCGCAGTCTGAACGGGCTGACATCGCGCAAAAGCTCGCCATTGTCGACCATTTGATTAGCCGCACCAATGAGCGCTTTAACAGTTTCCTTCAGGACTTTCAGGAAGCAGAATAAAAGCTGGACGGTCCACTTGCTGAGTTGGTGCTACGAGCAGGGAAAATTGATCCGCGATAATGGGAAGAACGCTCAACTGGACACTTCCAGGATGCGTCTTAATCTGCGCAAATCATTAATTCATCAGACGGAAGAAATGCCTTTTCACCAGCAATCCCCTATCGCAGCTGGTGAACCGCAATTTGACAAAACCACAAGACGTTTTAAAAGCCCAAGCCCTGATTAAAAGAACTCGATATCATCATCAGTAGACGGTGCACTTGGCGCTGCTGGTTTGTTAATCGGAAGATCAATTTCACGCAGATCCGTTTCCTGCATTTGCCGCTGACGGGCTCGCCCAGTCACTGGCCAATATTTGACCCGACGCGCCAAACTGCCGCCTACACTCCGCCCAATACACGGGATCCGTTCAGTATCAAGAAACTTTAGCGCGAATTCGATGTTTGATGCACCAATATTTCTGATGGACTCCAACATTGTCGCACCACCAAAAATCTTAGCTTCAAGGTGCGAGCGCCGCGCGCCGGCTTTCAATAACGCGTTTATCAAAAGTTCCATGGCGTTCACGCCGTAAACAACTGACGACCCCTCGCCTGGCTTTCCACCAGGTAACAGGAAATGGTTCATTCCCCCAACACCGGCACCAGGATCGCGCATGCATACAGCGACACAGGATCCAAGGACGGTTGTTAAGACAACACCCGGATCATTCGCGATCGCGAATTCTCCCTGAACCACGTGTATCATCGGGTCCTGCCCGTCAAAGAGAGGCACTAGGGTCACGACGCGGCCCTTCGTTCAACTGCTGTCGCGCGAAGGATGTGGGCCGCAATATCGTTCAAAGGTTTTTGTTCAACCACACCGCCCGCTTCAAGGGCAGCACGCGGCATGCCATAAACAATCGAAGTAGACTTATCCTGGCCAATCGTATGCGCGCCCTTATCGCGAAGGGCCTTCATTCCTTTTGCACCGTCTGCGCCCATCCCCGTTAGAATGGCGCCAACTGCACGGTTACGATAGACCTTCGCAACAGAGTCAAACAAAATGTCAACTGATGGTCGGTGCCCGGATACCAGGTCGCCGTCAACCAAGCGACAAACCGGATTGCTCCCCCCGGAGACAGTCAAATGCTTTTCTCCACCAGGGGCCAAATATATATGACCCTCTTTAAGCGGGGCTCCATCATAGGCTTCAGCAACTTTAGGCGCACAATTCTGGTTTAATCGAACGGCGAAACTTTGGGTGAAACTGGATGGCATATGCTGCGCGATCACCGTCGGGGGGCAATTGGATGGGAACGACGCAAGCACTGTCATCAGGGCCTCAACACCGCCAGTTGACGCGCCAATGGCCACTAACATGCCATCCCGGCAGGCGAACGCATCTTTACCAATCCGTGAGAAAGCCTTCTCGCGGCTGCGCATCGTAGCGCCCTTGCTGCGCCCGGCGGCTTTTACCTTATCAGCCAGGTCGTAAAACGCCGTCCTGAATTCAGCTGCACTCGGCTTTCCGACGACATCAAACGCTCCCAATGATAGCGCCTCAACCGACTCCGCCGCACCGGATTGCGTCAGGGTAGACACCATAATCACTGGCGTCGGACGCAAACGCATGATTTTCGAAAGGAACTCCAGCCCGTTCATCCGCGGCATCTCGATATCCAGCGTCACAACATCCGGATTTAGCTCTTTTATTGCCGCACGCGCCTCATAAGGGTCCGCTGCCTCACCTATGACTTCAACATTTGGATCTGCGGAAAGCCGGGATCTCAAAAGTGCGCGCATCGTTCGCGAATCGTCAACGATCAAAACCCTTACTTTAGCCACGATAAAATCCCTTGCTTCGATAGTTTGCGCCGCAGTTATTTCTATGTGGTCTGTCATGCCTGCGGTGATGACATAGACCGAACGGTCAATCATCGCCTGATAAAGTAAAGGCTATATCAATGGTCGGGAGAGAATACCTATCAAAGGGCGGTCTGCTCACGGAATAAGGAATAATGCGGCGTTTGGGAAAAATTGTACCAAACTGTGCGAGCTTTTGTTAACTTTTGAACCGCTGCCCACAAGCGATTTGCGCTATCGCAGGCGCTTTGGGGGCGAACGAATGGTACACTCGAAACTTTTCCCTGCAGGTATTTATTGCAGCGGAAATTATAATGTGCCCGAAATAGCCCCGCCGCCCTGGTTAGCAGCTTCAGCCAACTCATTTGCCAATGCCTCTTCTTCGCGAGCGCGTGGTTTGGATAAACGCGCCAGTGCGAAAAAAGCGACCGGCGTCAAAAACAACGTAAACAGCGTGGCAAAGCCAAGCCCACCAACAACCACCCAGCCAAGGGCAGCACGCGATTCTGCCCCCGCACCTGAGCCTACAATGAGCGGGAGCCCACCCAATAATGTGGAAATGGCCGTCATTGCCACAGGTCGCAAACGAATGGCACAAGCATCGAGGATTGCATCACGCACTGATGCACCCCGATCCCGCAATTGATTAGCGAATTCAACAATCAGAATCCCATTCTTGGCCATGATCCCAATCATCAGAACCAGGCCGATTTGGCTATAATAATTAATCGAGCCACCAGTGATCGCAATGGCGTAGATTGCGGCGGCGAGGCCAAAAGGAACCGTAACCATGATAATGATAGAGCTGACGACGCTTTCGAATTGGGCCGCAAGCACCAGAAAAACGATCAATGCTGCAAATCCGAATACGATCAGCGTAGAATTCGTTGCCTGCTGAAGAAGCCGCGCCTCGCCTAGAAGCACTATAGACATATTATCGGGCAGTTCTTCTGCAGCCACCGCACGCAAAGTGGAAACCGCATCACCAAGGCGTGCCGTGCCTGAAAGGCTTGCCGTGACTGGCACAGCGCGGCGGCGCTCTTCACGGGCGAGCGTTGACGCCACTGAAGTCTCACGCACCGTCGCGACAGACGATAATGGCACGAACTGTCCCGACCCTGAACGAATGAAGATGTTTCTCAGGTCCGTTGGATCGTTTACCGGCTCTCCCCCGGCGGAGAGCATCAGATCGATCACGTCATCACCGATGAAGACCTCGCCGGCGCGAAACTCGTCAGCCATAACGTTTATCGTCGTGGTGATATCACCGATCGGTGCACCGATTAGCGCCGCCGCTTCGCGGTCGATATCAACGGTGATCTGTGGTTGGGAAATATCAAAGTTCAATCTCACCGCTGCGAAGACATCGCTTTGCTGGAGCCGTGCAACAATAGCTTCCGCCGCTTGCGCTGCGGCGGCATAATCATCACCGGCCACAGCAAATTGTAGTCCCTGACCGGCACCGCGAATGCCCAGACTGTTTCCGCCCGTCACAAAGCCGGTGACGCCCGGCGTTTGCCCAATGATACGGCGCATGCGCCCTTCAAAGTAACGCTGCGGTGTTTCCCGCTCGGACCAATCGTGAAGGTTCAAAATGACAAAGGAACGCACCTGCCCGCGAGCACCATTGATCGTGATTACACTCGATGCCTCACCCGGTGCCACAAACTGCGCCAGCTGTTCCTCAATTTCCCGCACCTTGCGGTCAAGATAATCAAGATTGGCCCCCTGCTGCACACGAATGATTGAGAACAATCCACCGCGGTCTTCATTTGGGGTTAGTTCCTGCGGTAAAGAATTCACGGTAACCACTGCACCGGCACCAAACACGATCGCGCCAATGGCCGGGATAATCGGCACCCGGAATAGAAAACTCAAAAAATCGCGATATGCTTTGCGCACGCCTTTGAACTCACCACCTGCCCGCAAAGCTATTTTTTCCAGTTTGGATTTGTCTTTCGCGAATTTCACCGACAGCATCGGACATAATGTCAGCGCAACGAAGGAAGAAACGCATACCGCAAAAGCGAGTGTGAACCCGAACTCGGAAAAAAGTTTTCCCGCCTGCCCCGGTAGAAAGGAGATCGGGACAAACACCGCGGCAAGTGTGGCGGTCGTGGAAATGACAGCGAATACAATTTCCCTTGTGCCGACCACGGCCGCAGCGCGTTTGCGAAGGCCCTGGGCGCGGCGGCGTTCAATATTCTCCGTTACAACAATAGCATCATCAACCACGAGCCCCGTTGCCATCACAAAGGCAAGCAGCGTGATCAGATTAATGGAGAAGCCCGCCAGATAGATCGCCGCGGCAGTGCCAAGCAGTGAGACAGGTATGGATATCACCGGTACAAGCGTTGCGCGCGCGGACCGAAGGAAGAGAAAGATCACAATCGTCACGATGAGCGTCGCAAACGCCAAACTTAACGTCACTTCCCGGATCGCCCGCTTGATGAAGATGGCGTCGTCAACCGTGACAGCAACGCTTACGCCTTGCGGAAGAGATTGATTAAGGCTGCGCACAGCGGCATAGACCTCCGCCGCGACAGCCACGGTGTTGGATTGCGCCTGGCGGACAACGCCAATGCCAACGCCTGGCACACCGTTCTCCCGCGCCGTTGTCGTGAGATCTTCACGCCCCCATTCAACCACCGCGACGTCTTTCAGGCGGGCACCATTTGCGAACCTTAACTGGGCAATTTTTTCCGGGGTTTCCGCCTGCGCCTCAGCACGGATCAGAATATCCTGATCCGCACCGCGAAGCCGCCCGCTGGGCGCTGTCTGGCCAGCACTGCGCAATAACTGGACAACGTCAGTAACGCTGAGACCGCGCGCAGCAAGGGAAACGGGAATGAGCCGAACACGGATGACATCACGGCGCGCACCATAAGAATATGCGTCTGCAACGCCGGTCACCGACTGGATCCGCGGCAGGATGATATCATCAAGGAGGTCAGCAATCTCGCCATCGCTCAGCCCCCCACCAGCCACGTAAAGCCGCATTATGGGCGAGGAATCATTATCCGATTTTACGACCTGAGGCGGTTCAATATCGTCTGGCAGGGCGTTTATTCTTCCCGCAACAGCATTTTGAACATCCGTTGCGGCGACGTTTATGTCGACATTGCTGTTGAACTCAATGGTAATGTTACTGCGCTGAAAGCGCGAGTTCGAAGAAATTGAGCTCACCCCGTCGACCCGTGCGACGGCGCTTTCAATCACCGACGTTACCTCAGCGTCAACGACATCGGGTGCAGCGCCCAAATAATTCGTCCGCACTGTGATAATGGGTTGGTCGACATCGGGGAGTTCACGCACCTCAACGCCCATAAGTGCCGCAACGCCAGCAATTATTATCAACAAACTGATTACAGCGGACAAAACAGGCCGCCGAATAAAAATCTCGACCAGGCTGCCACCACTCATATCAGCGGGTTTCAGTTTCGGTGCACCATTTTCGGAGGTTGCATCTGACACGGCGGCCCCCTTACTGGCCGCTTACAGAGAACGCTGCGCCACTATCATCGGCCCCACGCTGGCTTAATGGCATGCCGGGACGAACACGGTCAGCGCCCTCAACAACAATTAAGTCACCTGGCGCAAGAGAGCC
>SHAI01000050.1 GCA_004213235.1 Parvularculaceae bacterium | reverse complement strand
CGGGTTTTGGCACGCGTCCCCTCAGGTGCCACGGCGAGCATCATGCTTTCGACCTGATCGAACGCGTCTTTCATCTGCCGCACAATGTCTGTGTTGCCTTTGCGCTCCACCGGCACGCAACCAAACCACTTCACGATAAAACCCAACGGCCCCGTCGTCAGCTCCTTCTTACCCATCCAGCGTAGCTTCACCCGGTAGTAACCTGCAGCAGCGAGCATATTGATCCCGTCCCAATTCGACGTATGCGGCGCAGCAACGACCACCAGTTTTGGATCTGCCGGCCAATCCCCCATGATCCGCCAACCTGACAGTTTCAAATAGGCCCAGCAAATGAACCGATAGAGTTCTGAGAAGGGGCCACGAAATCGTATTGCCCGGGATGTCGACGGATCGATACGTTCGTGCCGACGGTTGGTATTGGGGAGTGATGATGGGTCGTTCATGGCATTACAATCGCGTATTCGCCAGCCAATTGCCATCGGATTCTGCGCTTTGTGCATTAAAGAAAGCGCGTAAAATCAAACCCCCACGTCGCCCCATTCGTTTTCAAGACACCTTTTGGTGCAACCCCGCAGATGCCGTATTTTCATGCCCCAAAGGCGCGCCGCGATGAGTCACCATCCGCCGATGCAGGCGCTGGATCGTGTCCCGGCCGGTACGCTGAAAACACCAGGGCAAAAATGCGTGAAAAAAACAGGCAAGCCCCGCGCCCATCAAGGCAAGAGAGAAAGATATGGCTTGGCCCATGTGTTCAAAATAGGTTTCGCCAACGCTAGCGGGGTGCGCGCAAAATAATTTCTTGAGCATCTGTCTGATCTCCTTTTATCGCCGCATTTGCACATCAAGAGCCCCCACCCCTCATGTTGAGGCGGCACCAGCATGGACATCCTCCGGTCAAAAATAGCTTATTTTTCTGGGAAACATTCACCAATCTAATGCGAATTATTGTGGATATACGCAATTTTTACCCATAATATGACCACGCAATGGGACAATTTGACCAGATAGATATCAACATTATCCGGGCCTTGCAGGCAGATGCAGGCCAGAGCGTCGCCGCCATTGGCGAGGCCGTGGGACTGTCCCAAAATGCATGTTGGCGGCGGATTAAACGGTTGGAAGAAGATGGCATCCTAACGAATCGCGTTGCCATCTTTGATGCGGAACGGCTTGGCTATTCCCTTGTCGTTTTTGCAATCATTCGCTTGCAGGAACATCGACAAAGCTCAACGAACGCGTTCGCACGCGCAGTAGCTGCAATTCCGGAAGTCGTCGAATTTTATCGAATGAGCGGCGACATTGACTATATCGCCAAAATTCTCGCCCGCGATATCCAGGATTATGATCGGCTGTATAAAAAGATCATCACCCTTGCGCCGGTTCAGGATGTCTCCTCATCATTCTCCATGGAGAACATCAAATACTCAACTGCCGTGCCAGTAGGGTGACAATATCGCCGCGCCGGATAGCTCCCATGGTGTCGAGTTTTGTAACCTGCCCCGCTCCAAACAAAAAAGCCGGCAGATTTTGATATCTACCGGCTATCATATTCTTTATGCTAACGATTAAGCGCGCATGCATTACACGCCGCACAAAAGCTATAGCGCGGCTTGCAGTTCTTTCAGCTGCGCCAACTCCGCCTGGGCACGCGCCAGCGTAGCGGGCTGCGTGTCGGAATCAGACAGGTCTTCTTCACAGTCTTTAATCCGCCGGGCAATTTCTTGCGCATCCAGATCAGCGACAAAGATCGCCTCTTCCGCCAGGATAGTGAGGCCCGCTGGCGTCACGTCTGCAAATCCACCACGCACAAAGATCCGGTTTTCATCGCCACCATTGCGCACATGCACCACGCCGGGTGCCAGTGTAGACATGAACGGGGCATGGTTCGGCAAAACGCCAAAAATACCGTCTGCCCCCGGAACGTCCACCTGATCCACATCCTCCGAGAGGAGCTGTTTCTCAGGTGAAACGAGATTAAAACTCAGTTTGTCAGCCATGGTTACGCCGCTTCTGCCGCCAGCTTAGCCGCCTTCTGCATAGCTTCGTCCATGGTACCAACCATATAGAACGCCGCTTCAGGCAGATGGTCGTAATCGCCAGCAACCAGACCTTTAAAGCCTTTGATCGTCTCATCGAGTGGCACCTGAACGCCTGGCGATCCGGTGAAGACTTCCGCAACGTCAAATGGCTGCGACAGGAACCGCTCAACCTTCCGGGCGCGTGCCACGACCAGTTTGTCGTCTTCAGACAGTTCATCCATACCAAGAATGGCGATGATGTCCTGCAACGCCTTATAGCGCTGGAGAATCCCCTGGACGTCCCGCGCAACCTTGTAATGCTCCTCACCAATCACCCGCGGATCAAGGATACGCGATGTGGAATCGAGTGGGTCAACCGCCGGGTAGATGCCTTTTTCCGCAATCGCGCGGTTCAAAACCGTCGTCGCATCAAGGTGGGAGAAGGACGTTGCCGGCGCAGGGTCGGTAAGGTCGTCCGCTGGCACATAAATGGCCTGCACGGATGTAATGGACCCCTTAGTGGTTGTCGTGATCCGCTCTTGCAGACCACCCATATCCGTTGCCAGGGTTGGCTGATAGCCCACCGCCGACGGGATACGACCAAGCAGGGCGGACACTTCCGAACCGGCCTGTGTAAAGCGGAAAATGTTATCAACGAAGAAGAGAACGTCCTGCCCCTGATCACGGAAATCTTCCGCAACGGTAAGGCCCGTCAGTGCCACACGCGCGCGTGCGCCTGGTGGTTCGTTCATCTGGCCATAGACCAGAGCCGCCTTTGAGCCCTCTGCATTGCCGCCATTTGCCTTCGGGTCGACATTCACCTTCGATTCGATCATCTCCCAATAAAGGTCATTACCTTCACGGGTACGCTCACCAACACCGGCGAACACGGAGTAACCACCGTGGGTTTTCGCGATATTGTTGATCAGCTCCATGATCAAAACGGTCTTGCCAACACCGGCCCCACCGAACAGCCCAATCTTACCGCCTTTTGCGTAAGGGCAGAGAAGATCAACAACTTTGATCCCGGTGACGAGCACCTCAGCTTCCGTGGACTGTTCCACGAAAGGTGGCGCTTCCTGGTGGATGGCGCGGCGTTTGGTGTGGGGCACGGGTCCGGCATCATCTACAGGCTCGCCAATCACGTTCATGATGCGGCCAAGCGTTCCCTCACCCACCGGCACGGAAATCGCTTCGCCGGTATCGGTTACCTTCTGGCCACGGACCAACCCCTCAGAGGAGTCCATCGCGATGGTACGTACCGTGTTCTGGCCGAGGTGCTGTGCTACCTCCAGAACCAGGCGGTTACCGCCATTGTCAGTTTCCAATGCGTTCAAGATCCCTGGCAGGTGATCGTCGAACTCAACATCGACAACCGCGCCGATGACCTGTGAAATGCGGCCTTCATTGCTCATGGGTATTTTCCTTTTTCGTCCGTACACGCCGCGGAATTAAAGTGCTTCCGCGCCGGAGATAATTTCAATGAGTTCTTTGGTGATTTGCGCCTGACGGGCGCGGTTATATTGCAGCGTTAGTTTGTCGATCAGCTCGCCAGCATTGCGCGTTGCATTGTCCATTGCCGTCATGGAAGCGGCCTGTTCTGAGGCAACGTTTTCCAACAGCGCCCGGAAGACTTGCACGGCGACATAGCGTGGCAGGAGTGTTTCGAGAATTTCTTCCTCAGACGGCTCATAGTCGTAAACAGCGCCTTTGAGGTCGGGCACGTCAACACCGTCAGGTGCCTGTGCCGGAATAATCTGCTGAGCGGTTGGCACCTGGCTCACAACGTTTTTGAATTTACCGAAGAACACGGTTGCCACGTCGAACTCTTCGCCCTCAAACATGTCAAGGACTTTTGAGGCAATATCATGGGCCTGCGCAAATCCAATCGTCTTTACATCAACGAAGTTTGTTCTCCAGACAATCAGGTCACCATAAAGGCGCTTTAACTGGTCATCGCCCTTTCGGCCAACGGCAATGACTTTGACCTTTTTACCTTCGCCCTGAAGCTTAACGATATGCTCCCGCGCGAGGCGAACAATGGAGGAGTTAAATCCGCCGCAAAGCCCCTTATCCGCCGTAGCGACAATAAGCAGATGGGTTTCGTCCGCAGCCGATTTGCCCGTGCCGCGGAGAAGTTTCGGCGCATTGGGGCTATCCTTTGCCGCAGCCAGCAGATTGGCGAGCACGCCGCTCATTCGCTCCGCATAAGGACGCGCAGCGGTCGCCGCCTCTTCTGCCCGGCGCAGCTTCGCCGCAGCGACCATTTGCTTGGCCTTGGTGATCTTCTTGGTCGATTTGACCGATCCGATCCGGTTTTTGAGTTCTTTTAGTGAGGGCATTTGCTATTGTGCTCAGTGCGTTGAAGATGAAGGTGGCGCGAAGTTCAAGAGGCCTTTTTCTGCAAGTTCGGGGAAAGAGTTCAAAGCCAGGGTTTCAAATGCAGGAAATGGGGAACCCGCCACCATCATCCCAGTCATCCATGTCGTGCCCATACGCATTGTACTTTACTTTGCTCTTTCGATTTTCTCACCCTGCCCAATACTTATCCGCACACGACACGTTCAATGGTGCCGTTATCGTCCACATAAATATTGAGCCGCTCAGGGCGGTAGTCCTTTGTCACGATTGTGTTAGGGCCAATCACCCGATGGTAAAGGTCATCGGGGATTGAAACCGCCGCAATATTCTCGCCAATCCGCTGGCGATATTCTGCTGCACCACAAATATCTTTGCCGGGCACAGTTACAGCCGGATCATCGCTTACCGCACAGGCCGAAAGACTGAACGCAGCAGCCAGGACCCCGACAATCCCCGCACAGGCGGGGATCGCGTCCCGGTGACCATTTGGCTTCGCGTTCTCGCGGAAATATTCGGCTATGTACATCACGGCTTTACCTGCCTCGACCTTTCAAGTCCCAACCTTTAAGCGAAATTCTTCGCAAACGCGTCGAGGATGTCGGTCAATTCCTTTTCGGCTTCGTCCGACAGTTTGCCGCTTTCACGAATACCATCGAGAAGGCCGGCATGATCACCCTTCAGCTTGCGCAGGAATTCCTGCTCAAAATCGCCGACTTTTTCTTTTGCAACCTTGTCGAGATACCCGCGCACACCTGCGAAGATGACACAGACTTGCTCTTCCACCAGGAGGGGAGAGTATTGCGGCTGCTTCATCAGCTCGGTCAGGCGGTCACCGCGATTAAGGATCTGCTGCGTTGTCGCATCAAGGTCTGAACCAAACTGCGCAAACGCTGCAAGCTCGCGATACTGGGCAAGCTCACCTTTAATTTTACCGGCAACCTGCTTCATCGCCTTGATCTGCGCTGACGAACCAACCCGGCTCACCGACAGACCGACGTTCACCGCCGGGCGAATGCCCTGATAGAAAAGATCTGTCTCAAGGAAGATCTGACCGTCAGTGATCGAAATCACATTCGTCGGGATATAGGCCGAAACGTCGTTGGCCTGGGTTTCAATGATCGGCAATGCGGTCAGCGAGCCGAGGCCATTATCTTCATTCAACTTCGCCGCACGCTCCAACAGGCGCGAGTGAAGGTAGAAAACGTCGCCCGGATAGGCTTCACGGCCTGGTGGACGACGCAGAAGAAGCGACATCTGACGGTAGGACACAGCCTGCTTGGAGAGATCATCATAGATGATCAGCGCATGCATGCCATTATCACGAAAATATTCGCCCATGGCGCAACCGGCAAACGGGGCCAGGAACTGCAACGGCGCAGGTTCAGACGCCGTCGCCGCAACGACGATGGAATATTCCAGCGCGCCATTGTCTTCCAGCGTCTTCACAATCTGCGCGACGGTGGACCGCTTCTGGCCGACAGCGACATAAACACAATAAAGTTTCTTTGATTCGTCGTCGCCCTGATTCGCTGCCTTCTGGTTCAAAATGGCGTCGACACAGATGGCGGTCTTGCCGGTCTGGCGGTCGCCGATGACGAGTTCACGCTGCCCGCGACCAATCGGGATCATGGCGTCGATGGCTTTAATGCCGGTCTGCACCGGCTCGTGCACCGATTTACGCGGCAGGATGCCCGGGGCCTTCACGTCCACCAGGCGACGCTCGGCCGCTTCAATGGGTCCCTTGCCATCAATCGGGTTCCCGAGTGGGTCAACGACCCGGCCAAGAAGCCCTTTGCCGACCGGCACATCAACGATGGAATTGGTCCGCTTGACCGTATCGCCTTCCTTGATTTCGCGGTCTTCGCCGAAGATCACGACGCCGACATTGTCTTTCTCAAGGTTGAGCGCCATGCCTTTAACGCCATTTGCGAACTCGACCATTTCGCCCGCCTGGACGTTGTCGAGACCGTAAACGCGGGCAATACCGTCACCAACGCTGAGAACTTGGCCGATCTCCGCAACTTCAGCGTCCTTGCCGAAGTCTTTGATCTGCTGCTTGAGAATGGAGGAAATTTCCGCCGCCTGGAGCTCCATGGGGATTACGCCTCTTTTAGTGTTGTTTTTAATCGGTTTAATTTCGAGCGAAGGGAACTATCAACCATCACCGAGCCTACCTTCACGACGAGGCCGCCGAGGAGATCAGGATCAACTTTGGTAAACAGATTTACCGCCTTGCCCACATAACGTTCTATTTCACCGCGCAGCTTTTTCGTCTGCTCATCATTGAGGGGCGCGGCGGAAATCGCCTCGGCCGTCACCTCACCGCGATGTTCGGCCAGCCGTGCAAAAAACGCCGCGATAATGCCGTCAAGGGCAAACAAACGCCGGTTTTGAGCGACCAGACCAAGGAAATTCTTGGAAACCCCGCTGAGGCCACCCTTATCTGCAATGGCTGCGATGGCGGCACCTTTTTCTTCAGCGCCGTAAACCGGGCTCTTCAAAAAGCGGCACAATTCATCGGAGCTGTCGATTGCGTTTTGCAGGTTACGAAAATCACCCTCGACCACCTCAAGCACACCGGTTTCCCGGGCGAGGTCAAACAGGGCATCAGCATAGCGCCCGGCAACGCCAAGGGTCATTGATCCCGGCGCGGTCGGGGTCGCTGATCCTGTGGCGGCATTCGTCGCGCTGTCAGAAGCGTCGGTTGGCATAGCGTGTACGCAGCGTCCTATAATTTCAGCGCCAGACCGGATCAGATCAGCCCCGAGCGAGTAAAGCCCGATACCAGCTGAACCTTCCGGTGGTTTGACCCATTGGCGCCGCCCGGCGGGCGGAGGTGAGGAAAGACCCCAAAAGAGCCCTTCTTACAAGGGGATGAAACACGTTCGATAACTTTGTCGGGGAACCGCCAAGCGGCCATCCCAGCCAAATTTTGAGGCGAGATAACATGGCCCCTTCGCGAGCGCAATAAGCTGAAGACGCGATCGTGCAGGCAATACAGCGCATTGGCGAATTACAGCCATTGAAGCACACAAAAAATGCTGCGCGCGGCAAGATTCGCCGGCCTTCAACGCCGGCGAAATACCTGACCGTGCATTGTGAGAATTGATTTTGACGCGGGATGCGTACTACGCGCCATGGAACGCCCTACAAAAATGAATAGGGATCAATATCAACGCGTCGACGGACCTTGTTGGGTAGTTTTACACCGCCCAGCCATTCGGCGAGAAACCGTTGAATATGCACCTCCCGGCGGGATTTGATGAGAAAGCGCATCCGCATCTCGCCGCGCAAACGATAGAGCGGGGCTGGCGCTGGCCCCATAACCTCAATTCCTTCTGCCGCAAAAAGCGCCTTGCGGTGCGCCTCGGCGGATTGTTTCAGGCGCTGTTCATCGGGGGAGCGCAGAATAACCGCAGCAAGGCGCCCATAGGGTGGAAAACCGGCACGCGCCCGCCCTTCGGCTTCCGCCACCAGGAAGGCATCGCGATCAGCATTCGCCAACGCCTGCAAGACCGGCGCTTGCGGCTGATGGGTTTGCAGCAATGCGATGCCGGCGCGCGCCTCCCGGCCAGCGCGCCCGGCGACCTGGCTGAGGAGCTGAAATGTTCTTTCACCGGCGCGTAAATCGCCGCCGGACAGCCCCATATCGGCATCAACCACACCGACACAGGTCAGGTTCGGGAAATGGTGCCCCTTCGCAACCATCTGTGTCGCGACCAAAATATCAATTTCACCGGCACCCATTCTGTCTAAAACACCGCGCATCTCGCCAGCGGTCGGTGCGGTATCGGACGATAGCAGCTCAATGCGTGCATCAGGCCACCGCGTCACCGCCTCCTCCATCACACGTTCAACGCCCGGCCCGCATGGGGCGAGGGAATCCACTGCCTTGCATGATGGGCATGACGCAGGTTTAGGCATCGAGAAGCCCGTATGGTGACACACCAACCGATTCTCAAAACGGTGTTCCACCAGCCAGGTATCCGAATGGGGCGATTTCATCCGTTCCCCACATTTTCGGCATATCGTCAATGGCGCATATCCACGCCGATTGAGAAACAATAGGGTTTGTTCAGACCGGCCAAGCCGATCACTGACCGCTTCAACAAGAGGCGGTGACAGCCAGGCACCTTTTTCGGGCGGCGTCTTGCGCAGATCAATCAGAGAAATCTCAGGCAACACGGCCGCGCCGAACCGCGATGATAATCGCACCAGCGCATACCGCCCCTGATCAACATTAACGACCGTTTCCAGTGAGGGCGTTGCAGACACCAGAAGAACAGGAAAACCAGCCTTCGCACCGCGCGCAACCGCCAGATCGCGCCCGTGATAAACCACGCCATCTTCTTGTTTGTACGCGTTTTCATGTTCTTCATCGACGACAATGAGCCGCAAGTTTTTAAACGGTAGAAATAATGCCGAGCGCGCCCCAACGACAATGCGCGCATTACCATCTGCGACACGGCGCCAAACCCGCCGCCGCGCGGCATCGCCAAGCTCTGAATGCCACGCTGCGGGCTCTGCACCAAAGCGTTCTGCGACACGGCGCAAGAAAGGAAGGGTCAGCGCAATTTCTGGTATCAGAATTAACAGCTGCGCGGAGGAGTCCTTGCGCAGCGCTTCGGCCGCCGCTTCTAAATACACCTCGGTTTTGCCCGATCCCGTGACCCCATCCACCAGCAAGGGGCCACCCCCCTCGCGAACATGGGCGCGCAGCTGCGCCGCCGCAGCGGCTTGCGCGTCACTCAATTTCTTTCCGGGCAGGTCAAGGCGCGGTTGGTCGAATGGCGGGTCGGGATCAACCAATTGACCAATAAGTGCGCCCTCTTTGATGAGACCGCGCACAACCCCCTCGCCAACTGCCGCTGCCGCCGCCAGATCCCTGACATTGGCAGACATCTCACTTGCTACGCGCAAGACCGCTTTTCTGGCCGGGGTCAGATTTGACATATGCCCCGATCCGCCGGGCGACAGGGTATATGACATGCGCCCGGCAGGCGGCGTTAAGGCACCGCCAGTGCGCATGACCAAACGCAAGACCGCGCCCAAGGGTGCCATCGTGTAGCCGGCAACCCACGCGACAAAGTCCAAGATTTCGGGCGACAGGCCGGGCGCATCAACAACATGATCAATCCGTTTGAGTTTGGACGGATCAACGCCTGGGCGAGCGGCATCGCTCGAACCTGCCCATATAATGCCATGGCGCAATCGCCCGCCAAAGTCTGCCATCACAAACGTCCCTGGATGGGGTGGCGGGCTGGCCATTAAATAGTCATAAGCTTTTGGCAGTGGTGTCGGAAACAGGACGGGCACCCGCACGTCTGCACTTTCGCCCCCGTCAGGGGCTGAAGAACTAGTCTCAGGGTCACAATGTTCAACTGGTTTGGAAGACATAGTAGATCAACGCTTGATCGTCAGATCAGTTTCGGCTGAATTACCACCAGGCCGCTGAACAAGATAGTGGTACGACAAGTTACAAGGTCTGTTCGCATAATGCATAAAATAATCCTGACCGTGATTGCGATTAGCGCCAGCCTCATCGCAACAACGACCCCGGCAAGTGCAAAATACAGTCTTTGCAATAAAACCAGCTATGTTTTGTCTGCCGCCATCGCCCATGTTGACGGCGACCGGCTGGCAACCCGTGGCTGGTGGCGCCTGCGCGCCGGTCAATGCAAAGTGGTTCTCGCAGAAGAGACAACGCCTGGGCGATATTTCGTTTATGCAGAAGCAATCCCTGGACACCGCGGCCCGTTACGGACCTGGTCCGGCGACACGCCTCTTTGCGTGGAAAACGAAGGTTTCTTCCAACTAAGAAGTCAGGAAGTGTGTCGCAACGATCCGTCGAGTCAACGTCGATTTTTCACAGTCGACGTCGATGCGGAAGCAAAGGGTGACTATCAAACAGATTTCGTGGAAGCTAGAACCTATACGGTTTTAAGTGCCAAATTCGCTGGGGCCCAGCGCCTTATGCGCGATCTCGGTGCTAGTAACGGTGCCGTCGATGGCGTTCTTGGTCGCCAGACAGAGCGCGATCTTAGCGCTTATCGCAAAAAGCATGGCCTCGGGTCTGGCATCACAATCGACAATAAATTGATAGACCACATGGTCGAACGCGTGAACGCGGCGGAGGCAAAACTCGGGTTTTTCTTTTGCAATCGTACCAATGCAGCCGTGTGGACGGCCATCGCAGAGCCGAAAGCAGAAGAATACGCTTCTCGGGGATGGTGGCTTTTGGAAGAAGGTGCCTGCACAAAAGTGATCAAGGGCGAATTGTCCAGTGACCACTATTATGTTTATGGGGTGATCGAAACAGAAGCTGGCGAATTGCACCTGCACGGGGGTGACAAATCTCTATGTGTGAACACCGTCAAATTTGACTCCACAAATGCAAGCACCTGCACCAAACAGGACAGTGATCAAGCTATCTTCCGCCGGGTTGATGTCGGCGGGGCTTCCTCGGAGACGTTTGCTTTCGAAGTTGACATGTTCTCGCCTGTACCAACCCGTAGCGAACCCTAGGCAGCGCGATATTCCTCGCCGGGAAAACGACGGCTGCAGACCATTGAATTTGAGCAGCAATACAAACGCAGCACCATAAACGCAGCGCCTAAACATCATCGGCCTACCAAGAACGCTCTGACAGGACCCCTCTCTAATGGACGTTGCCAGCAACGCAGCTAAGCACGAGCAAAAGGAAGTCGGCACCGCGATACCCGATGGCATCAATGCATGGGTATTTGATCTCGACAACACGCTCTATCCAGCGGAATGTCACCTGTTCCGACAAATCGATGCCAACATGGCATTGTTCATTCAGCGGCTTTTGTCCTTGCCAGCGGATAAAGCGCGGGCCCTGCAGAAACATTATTACGTGAAATATGGCACAACGCTCAGCGGCCTGATGCGCGAACACGGCGTTCAGCCTGCAGAATTCATGTCATTTGTCCATGATATTGACCTATCTGCCGTACCGGAAAACCCGCGCCTGGCGGAATACATCGCGGCATTGCCCGGCCAGAAAAGTATTTTCACGAACGGGTCCGTCGCCCACGCAGAAAATGTCATAGGCAAAATCGGCCTGTCGGGCTTGTTTGACAACATCTTCGATATCGAAGCTGCTGATTTCACACCGAAACCACATCACAATGCCTATCGCCACTTTCTCGCACGTACGAATATTGATCCGCAAAACGCGATTATGTTCGAAGATCTGGCGGATAATCTTGCCGTCCCCCATGCCCTTGGGATGACAACCGTTCTGATATGCTCAAACGCCCGCTGGATGGATGACGAACCTGTCGATAAACGTCCGGCGACGGGTGATATGAAAGCGCACCTCGAACACGAACACATTCATCATGTTACTGACGATATAACAAGCTTCCTTGGTGATATTGTCCGAACATTAACATCTACCCCGACCATCGGAGCTGCCATATGACCGACGCCCCAGACCTTTCCGCGCTTTGCGATATCATCAACGCTGCCTGGGAGGATCGCGCCTCCCTTTCTACTGATACCAAAGGGGATGTCCGCGATGGCGTAGAAGCGGCTCTGAACGCTCTGGACAAGGGTCATGCCCGGGTCGCCGAGCCAGTTCTGACTGATGGTTCCAACCTTCCCCAATGGCGCGTCAATGAATGGTTGAAGAAAGCCGTCCTGCTCTCATTCCGTCTCAATGCCAACAAAGTTATTGATGGCGGACCGGGCGGACGGATAGGCCCCGGCGCGTGGTGGGATAAGGTCCAGTCAAAATTTGCCGGTTGGCATGCGGAAGATTTTGAAGATGCCGGGTTTCGTGCGGTACCGCCCGCGGCGGTGCGTCATGGCGCTTATATCGCGCCAAACGCGGTTCTTATGCCGTCATATGTAAATATCGGGGCCTATGTAGGCAAAGGTGCGATGATTGACACCTGGGCCACGGTCGGATCCTGCGCGCAAATTGGTGCCAATTGCCATATCTCTGGCGGGGCCGGAATTGGCGGCGTATTAGAACCCTTACAGGCATCTCCGGTCATCATTGAAGACAATGTATTTGTCGGCGCACGCTCAGAGGTTGCCGAAGGGGTCATCGTGCGCGAAGGCGCAGTGTTGTCTATGGGCGTTTTCCTCGGGGCATCCACCAAAATAATCGACCGGGAAACAGGTGAAACACTGTATGGTGAGGTACCGCCTTACGCCGTTGTGGTACCCGGATCAATACCTTCTGCCAAAG
>SHAI01000005.1 GCA_004213235.1 Parvularculaceae bacterium | reverse complement strand
AGAGTTTCCAACAGCGCATATCGGCGCTGGAACCGTTCTGGATAGTGATCAGGCAAAGCAAGTTATCGAATACGGTGCGACGTTCGTTGTGGCACCTGGATTGGATGAGGCGTCCATAGAAGTAACGAACAATGCAAATATTCCAATCCTGCCTGGCATCGCTACCCCAACGGAACTGCTAAGGGCACGGAATCTGGGTCTGCGCACCGTAAAGTTTTTCCCTGCCGGTCTCGTTGGTGGACCGAAAATGTTGAAGGCCTTGTCTTCCGTTTTTCGTGACATGCGCTTCATGCCGACGGGCGGCGTGAATGCGGAAAATCTGACAGAGTTTCTTGATATCCCGTCGGTAATCGCTTGCGGGGGCAGCTGGCTTACGCCGCCTGCCGCTATAAATGATGGGAATTTTGGCGAAATCACGCAGCTTGCCCGCGAGGCGATTTCCATCGCCCGCGGTTAGTCCAGAAAAGGGGGATGGCCCTTAATCAGCGCGCTGGTAAGGTCAATAATACTCTGGAAGTCTGTGCCATAACTTTACCAACCGGGGCAGGTGCCGCTGATGGGATGGGGCCGTCCGGCCAGAGTGCAATCAGGGCGTCCAGCGCATTCAACAAGCCTGGTAATTCTGGCTCAATATTGGCCGCATGATCCCGGGCGACGAGCGCAAACCCGTAAGCGTCCTGATATTCGCCTGCATCCGAAACCTGGCCATCGGTTATCGCGATTGCGTATTCTTCCACGATGGTTTCCATCATGAAGCGGATGATATCAATGTGATCGCCGCCCGCTTTGATGGAAAGGTGTTCCAAATGTTGTTCTGCAGCGGCAAGTTGCGGCTCAATTTCAGATGCCGGGCGACCGGCATTCAGTGCTTGAAATACGGTTTCAAAAATTGACGCGTCAAATCCGAGTTCGTCCAGTCCGGCACGTTCTGCGCTGTGGGTTTCTGAAACCGGGTGCAGTAGATGCGGGGCGGCCATCTCTGGCGCGCCAGCCCGATAAAGCGCTAGCCCTGCTTTAACATGGCCGGTCATGAAGGCGAGGCGGAGAGGGCGCGGTAGGATAGTGATGTCGGAGCCGGCTTCGCCACTTTCTCCCTTCCTATTTTCTGCTTCACTTTTTTTCATATCTTCAGCGTGAACGCGCTCTTGAGCGGCCGGGGGCGTGTTGTCTTGGGGGCTTTGCGCACCGGAATGACCGCCGGATTGATAACCAGAGCCGCACGCCGCGAGGCCGCTAGCCAAAAATGCCGTTCCTAGTCCAATCCCTGCCCAGCGTTTTATCGACGATTTCATGGTGTGTATCTTTCTAACTTACCTCGTGCCGAATACGGGCTTCGGCCTATATTTGGTCTGGAAAATCTGCCCGTCAGCCCGCGGCCATTCAGGTCGCGCGCAAAGTCATATTCAGGGTTCGGCTATTCTTCGCTTTGCGCTGAAGTCAGCATGGGACTTATTCTCACTTACTGCCATCCAACCCGATCAAATATTTGGATCGCCTTTGCCTGCTCGCTTCCAAGCTTGGAAACATTGATCTGGTCTTCCTCGAAGTCGCCAAGCTTCTCGACCGCGGATGAGGCCATAACGCCCTTCACCGCCGGGTATTCATTGTTGCCATTAGCAAAGTAGTTCTGCGCTTTTTTTTCAGTGAGATATTCAATGAAGCGGATGGCATTATCCGGGTTTGGCGCATTTTTCACAACGCCTGCACCACTGATATTGATGTGGGCACCGCGGCCATTTTGATCGGGAAAAATGATGCCTATGGAATCAAACACCTTCTTTTTGCCGGGTTCGTCGGAACCGGCAAAGCGCGCCAAGTAATAGGAATTAACAACACCGATTTTGCATTCGCCGGAGGCCACGGCATTGATCTGGCTGGTGTCATTGCCTTGCGGTTTTCGCGCAAAATTTTCAACAACACCGCGGGCCCATCGCTCCGCCGCTTCTGCACCTTCATTGGCGATGATTGAAGACAGAAGTGAGATATTATATATGTTTGATGAAGAACGTATGCAGACCTTTCCGCGATGTTGGGGATCTGCAAGATCTGCGTAATTCTGGAGCGGTGCGGGTTGTCCGGCGGCCTTGTTGTAAATGATAACACGGGCGCGTTTGGAGATGCCGAACCAGAGGCCTTCCGGATGGCGCATGTTTGCCGGTAATCTCTCCTCTAAAATCGGCGAGGTGACTTCCGCTAGAATGCCCGCCTGTTCCGCGCGCCAGAGCCGGCCAGCGTCAACTGTAATGAGGACGTCCGCCGGACTAAATTCGCCTTCACTCCGTATGCGTTCGATCAGTGCATCTGCTCCGGCTTCCAGGCGGTTGACTTTAATGCCTGTCTTTTCGGTGAAGCCGCTGTAAAGAGCCAGATCGGTGTCATAGTGACGGGACGAGTATAAATTCACCTCGCCAGCGTCTGATGCGTGCGCGCCCTTGGGAAACGCCATAAAGGTCAAAATGGCATAAAGCGCGATGAGGACGTGGCGTTGCCGGAGCATAGTGTGGTTCCTTGGCTGACTTGAAGAGAGCATGATATTGCGAATGGTTATCATTAGTGGTTTGGTGTTGGCAACCCCAGCCTAACCTGGGGCGAAAGCAAAGATGGACGCGGGCCTTGGTTCAAGGCCAATTTTCGCGCCAATTTCTGCGTTGAAAGCCCGGGGGACATTTGTCCAGATGTGTTCGCCGGTTGCGGCAGTGATGAGGAGTTTTTGTACGTCGCCGAAAACGCGAATATCGTCGATCGTGCCATCATGCCCGCCTGCTGACACCGTAACGGAGTTCGGGCGGACCAAAACGTCAAAATGTGCGCCGCCGGGGACGTCATTGTTGAATTTGTCTGGGGACCAAAGGCCGAATGGGGTT
This sequence comes from Parvularculaceae bacterium, assembly GCA_004213235.1. Lineage (GTDB taxonomy): Bacteria > Pseudomonadota > Alphaproteobacteria > Caulobacterales > Parvularculaceae > MED-G105. The sequence goes on along the minus strand of SHAI01000005.1, from coordinate 21,000 downwards.
GTGATGCCATCTTCGTGCCGTTGACCAACGATAATTTGCCCGCCACCGAACATTGCCCCGATGCTGGCTGACACAGGACTATCAAACACCTCCGCCGGGGTGCCACATTGAACGATATGTCCGTTATCCATGACGGCGATATGGTCCGCCACCTCCATGGCCTCTTCCGGGTCATGGGTCACAAGGATCGTAATGCAATGCCGGTTTTTAAGGGCGCGTCTCGTTTCTTCGCGCAGAGCGCGGCGGCGTAGGATATCCAGGTTCGCAAATGGTTCATCAAGAAGAAGCACCCGTGGTTCGGGGGCCATCGCGCGTCCGAGGGCAACGCGTTGCTGTTGGCCGCCGGACAAAGTGTGCGGATATCTTTCAGCGAAACCCTCAAGGCCTAACTGACTGAGAACGGCGTTGACGATGTTGTCTTTGTTTGGGTGTCGGCGCAGGCCGAAGGCGATATTGCGCGCTATCGTCATATGGGGAAACAGGGCACCTTCCTGGAAGACGAGCCCGACATCGCGCGCCTCCGGCGGTGGTGATAGGGAAGGTGTGGCAAGCGGGGTGCCGTCGAGGTGAATTTCCCCCTGTTGAACATCGCTTAACCCCGCGGCCAAGCGTAGCAAGGTGGTTTTCCCACAGCCTGACGGCCCTAATAGGCAGGTGATCTTGCCAGGCGCTGCGGTCAACGAAGCGTTCGCAACGGCGCGGGTCGCGCCATAGTCATGTATTATATCGATAAAATCCAGACCCACGGGCTGCCTCTCAGATTTGATAACTGTACTTATTATGATAACGCTCGCGAATGCAAAATATCATATGGGCTTTATGAACCAATTCAGCTTCAGGTGGGGATGGACGGCCGCGGCGATACTTGCCGCACTTTTGGCGTTTGTTCCGATTGCAGCGGTCATGTCTGCGTTTTTTGGCGTCGACAGCGGCGGCGCGCAACATATCTGGTCGACGGTTATGCCGACCTATGTGGTCAATACGCTGATATTAATGGGTATTGTTGGGATAATCGCGACCTTTTTTGGCGTTGCGACGGCGTGGATTGTCACCGCCATGGATTTTCCCGGCCGGCGTATTTTGTCCTGGCTCTTGCCATTACCGCTGGCAGCGCCAGCTTATATCATTGCATATCTTTATACAGATCTATTGGAATTTTCCGGTCCAATCCAGACGGCCCTTCGATCCGTGTTCAATGTTTCAGTGGCCAGCCAGTTTTTCCCTAATATTCGAAGTGTGCCCGGGGCCGGTGTGATTATGGCGCTGGTGCTATATCCTTATGTTTATCTGCTGGCTCGCGCTTCTTTCGCGGCGCAAAGCCGGAGCCAGTTCCTCGCGGCGCGCTCCCTTGGGATGTCGCCCACCGAAGCGTTTTTTCGGGTCGTCCTGCCCGGTGCGCGCCCGGCAATTGCTGGCGGTCTGGCCCTGGCGCTGATGGAAACACTGGCTGATTTCGGGGTCGCTGACTATTTTGCGATCCCTACGCTCAGTACCGGTATATTTCGTACCTGGCTCGCCATGGGCGACCGGGTTGCGGCGATGCAGATTGCCGGTGTGATGCTTTTGTTCGTGATCCTGCTTGTGGCGGTTGAGGCAATAAGCCGACGGGGCCGTGTTACAAGCAATGATCGGCTATCGTCCGGTAAACCGCCCTTAAAGCTATCATTTTTCCAAAGCGCGATTGCAATTGGTTTCTGCGGCATTCCGGTTGCGATCGGGTTTGTCATTCCTGTTCTGGTGCTTGGTGTTTATGCGGTTGCGCAAGGTGATCCTCAATCATTTGTTCAGCTTGCAGAATATGCTTGGAACAGTCTGCGTGTGGCGCTCATTACGGCCTTTGTGGCGGTAATGATTGCGGTGCTTCTTGCCTATGCCCAACGGATTGATAATCAGCACATTGGTACGCGCGTTAGACTGCCAAGCGTGTTGTTGAGAGGGGGCGTGCGGGTTTCAACCCTTGGCTATGCCTTGCCTGGTGCGTTGCTTGCTGTGGGGCTTTTGGCACCTTTGGGCGCTCTTGACCGCTCGCTCGCCATATTTTTGCGCGACACCTTCGCGATCAATCAGGGGCTTATCTTAAGTGGAACAATTGCTCTTTTGGTTTACGCTCTTGTCGTTCGGTTTTTGACTGTCTCATATAATAGCGTCAGCAGCGGCCTTGAAAAGATTTCACCAAGCATGGATGCGGCTGCACAAGCGCTTGGTGCCAACCGATGGCGGCTTCTGCGTCAGGTTCATGTGCCATTATTGATGCCGAGCCTGGCAGCTGGCGGTGCGCTGGTTTTTGTGGATGTGATGCGGGAGCTCCCGGCAACGCTGATCTTGCGGCCCTTTAACTTCGAAACTTTGGCAACCCGTGTCTATCGGCTTGCCAGTGATGAACGTATTGCAGAAGCCTCCAGCGCGGCGCTTATCATCATTGTTCTTGGACTGCTTCCGATTGCGCTTCTGCAACGCGCTTCCAGGCATTAGAACCTGGTTATTCTGACACTAGCTTGATGCCGCAAATGTCTGGCTGGGGTGTTAGCGCCGTGACGATGCACGTTAAAATGTTTTGTTGGTCTGATGGCAGAGCAGGGAAGCTGATGCTTCGGCTGATCAAGGGCGGGGCATGAATTTTGGTTCTGGGGATTCGCGGCCAACCTGTGTTGGCTGGGGTAAAACCCGAAAATTTCTTCGAAAAATAAAATACCAATCCGACGGGTGATGTCGCAACTAACTGATAGCGTTGTGCTTTATGGGTTTTTGTCGATGAATGTGTGTTGTGTTAATAATAACCCTTTCGTTTTTCGAATTAAATGTTATACCAGCCGCCTAATGGGATAGTGGCGCACCCGTCTATGTGCGCGGACGTATGGGCATCTGCCCAATGCGTTTTGCGACAGACCGGGTGATGATAAATCATCGTTTCTGGCCACTAATTTTGCGTAGCACCTTAATTGGTGCAAAACCTGACCTAGGGGCCAATCAAGTGAAAAAATTTCTGACCGGCACATCGTTAATCGCCGTCTCGACCGCGTTGATGTCAACCGCCAACGCGCAAGTAGACACTATTGTTGTTACCGCAACCAAGCGCGCGGAGAACGCGCAAGACGTTCCCGTTGCAGTGCAGGCCCTTGCCGGGGATACGCTTGATGAATTGCGCGTTGACAGTTTCACTGACTATCTTGTGCAATTGCCGGGCGTGACGGCCGGTGGTGGCGGCCCTGGTCAAAATACAATTTACATTCGGGGCGTGGCTTCAACGACGCCAAACCTGACGACTGCGGGTGTTGCCGGCCTTGCGCCCAATGTTGCGCTCTATCTTGACGAGCAACCCTTGGCACAGCCGGGCCGTAATCTAGATGTTTACGCGGTTGATCTGGAACGGGTGGAGGTCTTGCCGGGACCACAGGGCACATTGTTCGGTGCCAGCTCGCAAGCGGGAACCATAAGACTGATCACGAACAAACCCAAACTCGGTGAGTTTGAAGCCTTTGCCAATGCGGGGATTGCGTTCACCCGTGATGGTGAGTCCAGTCAGAAGTTTGAAGGCGGACTAAATTTACCGGTGGGAGAAAATGCTGCTCTTCGCTTGGTTGGCTATGTCGACGATCGCGGCGGGTACATTGATAATGTGGCTGGCGTTCGCACTGTGCGGGAGTCAGGCCGTTTCCGTCCCGCCGGGACGGTTCGACGCAATGGTATTCCTGTTTCAGCACAGCGCGCTGGTTTCCAGTCAGGTGCTGCAGCATTAGCGGATCTAGACAGCGGTGCGGTCACTTTCCTTGAGGCAGATAATGCCGCGTTGGTTGAAGAAGATTTCAATGACTCCCGTTATACGGGGTTCCGCGCGAGCGGAAAATGGCAGGCGTCTGAGGATTGGTCGGTATCCGTCGTTCATGCCCGGCAATGGCTGGAGGCAGATGGCGTTTTCTTCGATGATCCTGAACTGGACGAATTTGAAATTCAACGTTTCGAAGATGATCGCCTCGATGACGACTTTCACAGCACAAGCTGGACGGTGGAAGGGCGTCTGGGGGCACTACAAGCGCTTTATACCGGTGCGTATACAGAGCGCGATGCAGAACAGCGCGTTGACTATACTGACTACCTTTTTGTCGGTCAGTACCTGCCCTATTATGTCTGCGATACGGCAGTGGTCTATCCGACTTATGTGCCATCTACGCCAGACACCGCAAGTGGTGTGTGTCAGGCACCGAATTTATATGTCGATGCCTTGAACGAAACGAGCGTTTTCACCCAGGAACTGCGTTTCAATACGCCGCGTGATAAAGCATTGCGCGCGACATTTGGCGGTTTTTACAGTGACCAGGAACTTATTGAGCGAAACAGCTTTACCTATCCGGGTTCGGTGAATGTTCGTGGTGCAGATAATGTCACAACAGGTTTCCTGCCGAATTTCCCACTAACGAACGGCGCTGCAACACCAGGGAATGTCGGTAATGAATCAGACGGATTTTTCACAGATCCAGGACCCTTTGGCGAAGGTGTTATTTTCCAGAATGACATTCGCCGGACAGACCGACAATACGGTATCTTCGGTGAGGTAAATTATGATCTCATTCCCGATACCCTCACGGTTACGTTCGGTTCGCGTTATTACAATATCGAAGTTGATTTTGAAGGCAGTGCAAACTCATCCTTCTTCAATCTAAACTCTGCCATTTTCGGGGCCAATGCAGGGCTGCCGGCTGGTACCGGCAGTGACGCGCAGCGTGGCGGCACGAATCTCAGCACGCAGTTTGCAGAGGGTAATTCCGTCGGTGCGCCGGACGTTGCAAAGACCGACGGGTTTATCTTCAAAGGCAATATCAGTTATACGCCAACAGACGGTGTTCTACTTTATGCGACGTACTCTGAAGGGTTCCGTCCGGGTTTGCTTAACAGGCCCGGGGGTGCTGCTGGCCCGAATGGCTTTACCGTGCCGTTCGCCATTGATACAGATGAGTTGAAAAACTACGAAATTGGTTGGAAGACGAACCTTTTTGAGAACCAGATCCAGTTTAATGGTAGCGTTTTCTTCCAGGATATTGAGCGTTTACAGACCACAATTTTCGATCCGGGCATCACAAATTTGTTTTTCTCGGATAATGCGGCTAATGCCGAGGTATTCGGGTTTGAAGGTGATTTCATCGCGGCACCGGCGTCAATTCCCGGGCTTACGCTTACCGGCGCGTTTTCAATTCTCGATACCGAAATCACTGATGTTATTACGCCGACCGGGGATGTTATCGTTGGTTCAGAGCTTGCGTTTGCGCCCTCATTCCAGGGGAATCTGCGCGCAAGATATGAGTGGAATGTAAGTTCCTCGCTTGTTGCTCATATCATGCCTCAGATCGTATATTCCGGGTCATCGCGAAGCGATATAATCGAGATTAATTCGGCTAAAGTAAGTGCCTGGACGACGGTTGGTTTGTCAGCCGGTGTGACTGCTGAAAATTGGACGTTTGAGGTTTACGGCGACAATCTCGGTGATGCGCATGCTGAAATCGCAAGCAGTTTCGTGTTTGATCGGGAACGTTCCACTGTCATGCGACCCCGGACGATTGGTGTTCGCGTAGGCATGCAGTATTGATTGCCTGCAAATGGCGAAGACCTTGTGCTTGGAAAAATCGCGACCGGGTTCTGCGTCTTGAAGGTGCAGGTGCCCTTTGGAGATAAGGCTGATTGACCGTCACCGATTCAAATCAGGGTGGTATGCTTCGCGATGCTCAGAGGCTGATCAAGTCTGGTGATTTCCAGGCGGCCAAGTCCGTTTTATCTGAAGCGCTGCTAAGCGATCCAGACAACCAGGATGCCCTATACTTCCACGCGGTGAGTGCCCGCTATCTAGGTGAGACCGAGACGGCTTTACGCTCGCTTCGATCATTGATTGCCATCGCCCCGGATTATGGTCGTGCGTACCAGGAGGAAGGGCATACCTACACGAAAGCGGGCAATAGGGCGCGCGCTTTGCTATCTTATCAACGCGCATGCCAGTGTAATCCCGCATTGGCCGCCAGTTGGCGACGACAGTACGAAATATATACCGAAACCGGCGAGCCGATTAAGGCGTCGAAAGCACTTGCCCAGGCAGATTGGATCACCAGTCTGCCCCGGGATATCGTTGCGGCGATGAACCATCTTTATGAAGGTCGGCTCTTTAAAGCTGAGCAAATTGCGCGCGCGTTCTTACAAAACAATCCGAAAAATGTTGAAGGCATGAGGGTTCTTGCCGAAGTGGCGTCACGTTTCAGCGTGCTCGAAGAGGCGGAATTTCTATTGGAAAGTGCACGTTCGTTTGCGCCTGATAATCTAGCAATCAATCTGGATTATGTAAGAATACTCCGCAAAAGGCAGAAACATTCAATAGCGCTTGGCGTTGCTGAAGAACTCTCCAGGCAAAACCCGGAAGACCCGGTTTTCCTCTCGCAACTCGCCATTGATAGCATGCACAATAATCAGTTCGATCGCGCATTTGAGCTTTTTGACCGTGTGCTTACCAAAATTCCTGACGACCCGGCAACGCTCGTGTCGCGGGGCCATGCGTTGAAGACCTTTGGGCGCCATGGCGATGCCGTTGATGCTTACCAGCGAGCGGTAGAAGTTGCCCCGGATCATGGTGAGGGCTGGTTCGGTCTTGCAAATCTGAAAACATATCGGTTTACGGATCAGGAAATCGACAAGATGCGGACACAGGAAAAGTCGGATCGCTTAACATATCAATCACGTATTCAGATCTGTTTTTCGCTGGGCAAGGCGCTGGAGGATTTTGCGCAATTTGAAGAGGCGTTTGACTATTACGCCCGTGGTAATGAAATGAAGCGGGCGCAGTCACGCTATGATGCCGCCGACATGAGTGCGGAACTATCGTTACAAAAAGAAATTTGCACTGCTGAGCTTTTTGAGAGTCGGGCAGGGGGCGGATGTGATCTCCCGGATCCGATTTTTATTGTTGGTCTGCCGCGTGCCGGATCGACGCTGCTTGAGCAAATTCTTGCATCCCATAGCCAGGTCGACGGGACACAGGAGTTACCAAATATTCTGGCATTGGCGCACCGCCTGCGGGGGCGCAGAAACAGGACGGAACGATCAGCCTACCCCGCGGTATTGCAAGAGTTGAACGATGATGACTTCCGCACGATGGGCCTGTCATACATCGAAGATACGCGCATGCATCGCGGGGCGGGGGCATATTTTATTGACAAAATGCCAAATAATTTCAGGCATATAGGTCTTATTCATTTAATCCTGCCAAACGCAAAAATTATTGACGCCAGGCGTGAACCAATGGCGTGTTGCTTCTCTGGCTTCAAACAACTTTTCGCAGAAGGTCAGGAATTTACCTATGGCCTTCGGGAGATTGGTCAATACTATCGGGATTATGTAAATTTGATGCATCATTGGGGCGAGGTGCTCCCTGGAAAAGTGCTGCGTGTACAACATGAAGAGGTGCTCGATGACCTTGAGGGGCAAGTCCGTCGGATGCTGAGTTTTTGCGACCTCCCGTTCGAGCGGCAATGTCTGGATTTTCATAAAACCGAACGGACAGTGAAAACGGCCAGTTCAGAGCAGGTTCGAAAGCCGATCAACAAAGCCGGGGTCGACCAGTGGCGACCCTTCAATTCCTATCTCGACCCATTGCGCGATGCGCTCGGCCCTGCGCTTACGGAGTATAAGGTGTGACGTTAAACCAAGGTAGAGGACCCGAGGACATGGCACCTGAAGGGTCTATTTATGAAACGGACTATGAAACTGGCCAGGATAATATTGAAGTTCTGGGGTTTGATCTTCACAACCCGGTCTTCTTCATAAGCGCTGCGGCGGTGCTGAGCTTCATTCTTGGAACCCTATTTTTTCCGGAGACGGCTGGTAGCTTGCTGAACGGGGCCAAGGGTTGGACGTTGAAAAACTTCGACTGGTTCTTCGTGATTGCCACCAATATTGTGTTTGTTTTTTGCGCGTTGATCGGGCTATCGCCTCTTGGGCGAATACGTTTGGGGGGACAGGATGCGCGGCCCGATTTCTCCACCAAGTCCTGGTTGTCAATGTTGTTTTCAGCCGGTGTCGGAATCGGGTTGCTTTTCTACGGCGCTGCGGAACCATTGGCGTATTACACAAATTGGTCGGGGACACCGTTAGGTGTTGAGCCATTGTCGGAGGATGCGCGTCGTCTGGCGTTCAGTGCAACGATTTTTCATTGGGGAATAACGCCTTGGGCAATTTACGCGATCATTGGCCTGGCGCTTGCCTTTTTCACTTTCAACAAAGGCTTGCCGCTTACGATCAGATCGACATTCTATCCCCTGCTGGGTGAGCGGGTTTGGGGTTGGCCGGGGCATATCATTGACCTGCTGGCTGTTGTGGCGACTCTTTTCGGTCTGGCGACCTCTCTGGGCATTGGTGCGAAGCAGGCGGCGAGCGGGCTTGAGTTTTTGTTCGGTATCGACAGCGGGTTGAGAACACAAATCCTGCTAATCATCTTGATTACGTCTCTGGCAATTTTTTCCGTCGTAAGAGGATTGCAGGGTGGTGTGAAGCTGTTGAGTAATATCAACATTATCATGGCGATTGGTCTGCTGATATTTGTTGTGATTGCAGGGCCGACCGTTGCGATTTTGAAGAGCTATGCGGTCAATTCGGTTGCCTATGTTCAGGACACTTTGCGCTTGAGCAATTGGATCGGGCGAAATGATACCGATTGGTATCATGGGTGGACCATATTCTATTGGGCCTGGTGGGTCTCGTGGTCGCCTTTTGTTGGCATGTTCATCGCGCGAATTTCCAGAGGCCGGACCATTCGGGAATTTCTGGGCGCGGTGATGTTCGTGCCGGTGCTTGTCGCCATTGTTTGGTTTTCCTCATTTGGCGAAACGGCATTATCACAGGTAGACGCTGGAATTGGCGATTTGCCCGGCGGCATAACGGAGGTGTCGCTCGTCCTTTTCCAGATGCTTGAGAATCTGCCATTTGCCGAAATCTCGTCATCCCTCGCAATAGTTCTGTTGCTGGTGTTTTTTGTCACCTCTTCTGATTCAGGATCACTCGTAATCGACAGTATTACCGCGGGCGGAAAACTGCATGCGCCTGTGGCGCAACGGGTATTCTGGGCTGTGATGGAGGGGTTGGTTGCCATTGTTTTGTTAGTGGGCGGTGGATCTGCGGCGCTTTCTTCCCTCCAGGCCGGGGCGATTACAGCCGGCCTCCCGTTTACTGTCGTGCTGCTTGTGTGTTGCGTCAGTCTTTATCGGGGGCTAATGACAGAATTGCCAAAAGCTGGAAAATGAATATGAACGCGCCGCTGGCGACACGTCCCGATCCTGCAAGATTACCTATGACAGATCGACTGGAACCTGCCCTTATTGCCCTTCGGCAAATTCTTCGTGCGACGGAGATCAGCTCTCGCGCATTGGCAAAAGACTGTGGCCTGACCCCATCTCAACTGATCCTGATGCAGATCACAGCTGACAAGCTTGACCCAACGCCTAGCTTTCTGGCCAAGGAAGCCTCGCTCAGCCAGGCAACAGTGACCGCTCTTCTCGACAAACTTGCAAGCCGCGAATTAGTTCGTCGCCGTCGTGATAGTGCCGACAAGCGACGCGTCTATGTCGAACTGACCGACCTTGGTGTGCGAACACTCCGCGAAGCACCAGACAGCCTTCAGGCGAGGTTTGAAAAAGGTTTCAGTAAACTTGAGGCTTGGGAGCAGTCATTCATTGTTGCTGCTCTGGAACGCACGACCGGGCTTCTCGACGCAGAAGAGCTTGATGCGGCACCGGTTCTCGATGTTGGTGCCATCGGGACACCGGTCGAGTAAGTATCGTCGGACGTAAGGAAGTCACGCCCGCACACGATGGGGCAAATAACTTCCGTGCTTCAACTAATCCAATTTTAAGGCATGTTCACTTGGCTGATGGTGCTTGCGCCAGTTGACTGAATATCAACTCCCCGACACTCGTTCCTCGGTCGTGATGACGACTTCGTTGTGAAGTGTCCGGTGGACCGGGCAGCGATCTGCAATCTCAATCAGGCGTGCCCGTTCGTCGCTTGAAAGATTACCTTTGAGAACAATTTGGCGCTCTATCTTGTCCAGTTTGCCCGACTTGGTTTCACAGCTGTCGCAATCTTCAGCGTGGATCTTTTTATGCTCAAGATAGATTTCCACGTCCTGCAGGTCGATACCTTTCCGCTCTGCATACATTTTGAGCGTCATTGACGTACACGCACCAAGCCCTGCCAGAACAAGATTGTAGGGCGTTGCGCCGGTTTCATCGCCGCCATAAGCCTTCGGTTCGTCAGCAAGAATTATGTGAGGTCCTGCATGAACATGCTGCTGGAATTTGCCATAGCCGGTCGGGTGCACGGCAACCTCGCCATACGGAATGTTTATCATGTCCTCTTCTGTCAGGTCGGGGAGATAGGCTGATGCCCAGCCAGCAATTGACCTTGCGATATATTCCGCGCTCCCTGGGGTGAAAAGCAAATGGTCTGCCTTGTCGAGAGACAGGAAGCTTTTCGGGTGCTTGGCTGCCATAAAAATCTCGGCAGCGTGATCGACACTAACCGTGTTATCTAAAGGGCTGTGACAGATAAGGATTGGCTTCCTCAGTTTTGTTGCGGCGTCGAGCACGTTCTGGTCCCGAATATCTTCAAGAAACTGTTTTTTGATCCTGAACGGGCGACCAGCAAGGCTCACTTCAGCCTCACCTTCCGCTTCAATCGTATCGAGCGCACCGGCAAATTGTTTCTCGATATTTGTGGCGTTTGAGGGGGATCCGATGGTGACGACGGCGTTCACTTCGGGCACTTCAAGGGCGGCCAGCAGGGTCGCCGTTCCACCGAGCGAGTGCCCGATCATAAGGCGCGGTGCTTCATAATGTTCGCGCATATGCTGTGCAGCAGCAACAAGGTCACTCACATTAGAAGAAAAATTGGTATTTTCGAACTCACCCCCGCTCTTGCCAAGCCCGGTAAAATCAAACCTGAGCACCGCGATACCGTCATTGTTCAAGGCTTTTACTATCCGGTTTGCGGGTTGCAGATCCTTTCCGCAGGTGAAGCAGTGAGCGAACAGCGCATAAGCCCGAATGGGCCCATGGGGCCTGTCAAGCCGTGCAGCAAGGTCAAAACCCTGAAAGCCTTTAAACGTAATCCTCTGCATCGCAATTCCCTGTTTTATTTTTGGACTCACCTGCGCCGCGATGCTCCCCCATTCATATCGGGAGTCTGCGGGTCTCGTTTTCATATTTGTCCTTGTTGGTTTGGGCAAGCGTGTCAGGCGCGGCGTGGTCAGGTAGCTCAAGCGTTCGGCGCACGCTTGTTACCTGTCAGGTGTCTCGCAGAGCGGCGTTTGTTCATGGAAAATCTAGCCAGCGGGGTTTAGCTGTTTTGTACAATTTTCGCGAGAATGGGGGAGGGGTCAGAATTTAGCTTTATCGCTTTCAGACCTTTATGCGCGCCAAGGCGGCCGTTTGCGAGAATTTGGAGGCGATGCCCATCCTCAATTGCGACGGCCAGATTGAGAAGGTTTTCGCGCGGTAGCGTTATCACTTGACCGGGGGCAAGCGCAGTAACTTCCTTCACGTTCATATTTAGGCAATCAATAACGGCTGTTAACTTTAATGGAAGCGCTCTCGTTTCTTCCTGCATGTGATCCACCCAGATACTTGACGTCGAGATCTCTTCGGTCAGCGTGGGGTTAATGTTTACGGTGATTTCTTCCATAAGTGAAAACGGAAAAATAATCCGTACGATGTGCACATTATCCGTTTCGGGTTCTTCGAATTTGTATTTCAGGATGGCCACTTTCATTGCGTCATCGCCAAAGCGGACATTTTCAACGTGCCGCTCAATATTCAGGACGGATTCCAGTTCGTCCTCTTCAATGCGGATTGATTTTGGCACATCCTTTTGAAGGCCGTTAAAAAAGCACTCGAATAATGGGCGACATAAATTCACATCGACAGCTGACGGGGTATAATCATCAGGTTTCGTTTCACTGCAGCCTTCACCGCTAAGGCCGCGCTCAAGCCAGTGATAGGTGAGAAGGTTATCGAAATGGATCAAGATATCATCAGAGTGACAGAATAGCGATTTTGCCGGCAAATCGTCGAGGAGACTCATTAATGTCGTTGTTTCAGCGCCTTCGAACAATGGCTGGAGGGAAAATTTTGGCTCTAACAATAGCGCTTCGGTGAGCTTGGGAACCAATTGTTGACCATAAATGAGAACCGACGCGTCCGGGCGCTGGACCCGCGCAGCTGCGATTTTCCGTTTAATTACCTCACCGTCACTCGTCACTTACCATCCCCTGAAATACAGTAGAAACCTACAAATAAACCTATCATGGTTACTCGCCGCTTAAGCTTGGCCACCGTGTTTGCTGACAAAATTTGAACGATCATAAATTTAAATAGGCTATTTCACCTATCTTCGGTCAGCGGTCGCAGGCCATTTTTTGCTAGGAAGCGTTGCGTTTAGGCGATGAGTGGCGATTTAATCATTAAGCGGAAAAAAGTCGTTAATGGCGGCGGCCACCATGGTGGTGCGTGGAAGGTCGCCTATGCCGATTTCGTCACCGCAATGATGGCGTTCTTCCTTCTTATGTGGCTGCTCAACGCAACGACCGAAGATCAGCGTAAAGGTATTGCGGACTATTTTGACCCATCCATCCCGATTAGTCAGGTATCTGGTGGTGGGAGCGATGTTCTCTCTGGTGATTCAATTTTTGCAGAAAATGTTCTTGCGCAATCGGGTACTGGCGGAGCGAACGGGGTCCGTGGCCCGTCGGGACCGCCGCGAGAAGGCGCGCCGTCAGATGAAACGCGCGGTGGGCAAAACGGTGATTCTGAAGCTTTATCAGGTGGCGTAACGCCCGCGATCAGTGCGTCTGCGGCCACCGCAGATTTCGACGGTGCGTCTAATATCGAGACCGAGGCCATTAAGGAAGAGTTAATGCGCGGCGTGGTTGAGGCAGGTGTCGAAGACGGGTTGGTAGAACATCTGTTTATGCGCGAAACGCCCGAAGGCCTGGTTATAGAGATTGTCGATCAAGAGGATTCACCGCTTTTTTCAGTTGGTTCGGCGTCGTCCTCAACCAAACTGCAGCAACTACTTGGTGTTATTGCTGATGTCACGAAAGCGGTGGTTAACGATATTGCAATTGTTGGGCATACCGACGCATCAGCCTTTAGAGCGGCTACAAACTATTCAAATTGGGAATTATCCAGCGATCGCGCGCTGGAGGCACGCCGAATATTGGTTGGTGCGGGGACTGAACCTGGAAAAATCGTTGAAGTTTCGGGCAAAGCAGCGTCGAGCCCGCTCTTGGAAGATCCCTACGCACCGCAAAATCGAAGGATTTCAATTACGCTTCTTCGAAATTGATTTTTGTTTTATGAAATATGTTTAGCGACTTTTTAAGTCTTTAAAGATTATCCAAGCATCTCAGTGTGGCTCTATGTCGTGAGGTGTTGGAATGGGATTATCGTCATCATTAACCGCAGGTGTGCAAGGACTTTCAGTCAACGCAACAAAACTTGCAACAATATCAGAGAATATCGCTAACTCCGCGACGTCGGGATATAAGCGGGTAGACACAGAATTTCAGTCGATGGTTTTGAATTCGAGCGCTGGCGGGTTTACCGCGGGTGGGGTGCGCGCGGTTACAAACCGATTTGTCAGCGATGAAGGTCCACTTCAATCAACGGGCAACTCCACGGACATTACCGTATCAGGCAGTGGTTTCCTCCCCGTGACAAATTTGGCTGGCTTGACGGCACCGCAGGGTGCGCGCGATTTGTTATTGGTGACCACAGGTTCTTTCAGGCCTGATGAAGTAGGTAATCTTCGTACGCAATCGGATCAGTATCTGATGGGATGGCCTATCGACGCAGAGGGGAATGTTGAGCTCGGTGCTCGCGACTCTTCAGCGGGTTTGGTGCCGGTTAACATTCGTGAAAACCTTTTAACCACATCACCGACGACCGAGATTAGCCTGGGCATCAACCTGCCTGCAACGTCGACGCAGTCTGATGCGCCAGCGAACGCCGTTTTCGTTGCGCCAATCGAATATTTCGATAATCTGGGTGCGCCACAGGTATTAACCGCTGAATTTTCACCGAATATACCGGCCGTTGGTTCAAGTAATAGCTGGTCGGTGCAACTTTTTGATGGCGCTTCAGACACTCCCGGTGACCCGATTGCGACGTTTCAAATTGAATTTAATGAAGATAGATCTGCTCCCGGTACGCTATTGTCCGTAACAGATGCTGCAGGTAATCCGTTAAATGAATACGACCCCGCGACAGGAAGTGTAGAAATTAATGTGGCACGCGGACCAATCCAGCTTGACATTGGTCGGCTGGATGGCACGTCCAGCCTGACGCAAATTGCTGCCGACTTCTCACCGCTCGGTATTACCAAGAATGGTATTTCCGTTGGGAACCTGCAATCTGTTGAAGTGAACGGCGGCGGCGTTATGGAAGCTGTTTTCGACAATGGTTACCGCCAGGCAATTTTTCAGATCCCCGTAGGCGACGTACCTAATCAGAATGGTCTGACAGCGCTTGATGGCCAAGCGTATCAGGTTTCGCAGGGTTCAGGCGACATCTTCTTCTATGATGCAGGCACCGGCCCGGTTGGAACAACCGTCGGATTTGCGCTGGAAGGGTCAACGACCGAAGTCGCTGGCGAGTTGACTGACCTGATTGAAACGCAGCGTGCATACTCATCGAATGCGCGGATTATTCAGACGATTGACGAAATTCTAGAGGAAACAGCCAACCTCATTCGATAGGAGAGCCGCGGGGAACGCCGCGCACTTAGGTCATGAGCATCTCTCAGTCTCTTGCTACCGCGACATCAGGCTTGGGGGCAGCCTCGCGTCGGGCCTCCATTGTATCGAGCAACATTTCCAATGCGTTGACACCTGGTTATTCGCGCCGAGAAGTGTTGACCACGGAGAGACTCATCTCCGGGCGACCTGCCGGTGTGGAAGTTACTGCCATTCAACGTGCACAAGACCAGGCATTAACCGCGACCAGACGCCTTGCGGAGGCAGACGCGTCCCGTGACAGTGCGCTTTCGCAAACTGCATCTTATCTGTCCGAGGTTTTGGGCGGTCCGGAAGATCCGTTTTCATTCTTTGGCTCAGTGCAAGCACTGGAAGATGCCTTTTCAGGTTTGCGCGAACAGCCAGGTTCGGCGACACAGCAAAAAAGCGTTATTTTTGCGGCGAAACAGCTAACGACGAATTTTCAGCAGCTGTCGGCCGAGGCAAGCCGCATTCGCCAATCGGCTGACGCGGAAATTTCCCGGCAGGTCGATGAGGTTAATGCCGCGCTGAAGCAGGTTGAAGAACTTAACTTGGAAATTCGTACCACCATCGCCGCCGGGCGGGATTCGAACGGCCTAGAAGATCAGCGCCAGAGAGTAATAGACCAGATCTCCGGGATTATTCCGATCAAAGAGTTACCGCGTGAAGGCGGAAAAGTCGATCTCGTTACAAACGAAGGTGTTTTTCTCCTTGCGGGGAGCGCAAGAGAAATCAATTTCAGTACCACGGGTGTGTTTGCCGCCGGGCAGTCATATGCCGACGGCCATCTTTCAGGGATTACTGTCGATGGCATTGACATTACCCCGGGCGGCATTGGCCCTTTGCAAGTTTCCGGTGGGTCATTGACGGCCCAATTTCAAATTCGGGATGACGTTATCCCGGAGTTTGGCCAGCAGCTGGATGCTCTTGCAGGAGATCTCATCGCCCGGTTCTCTGATCCGGTTAATGATCCCACTCTCCAGAATGGGGTACCGGGACTGTTTACGGATGGTGGTTCTGCTCTTGATGCTGATCCAGAGCCAGGTATTGCCGCGCGTATTCAGTTAAATGCGGCCGTCGACCCCAACCAGGGAGGGCAACTATGGCGTGTGCGAGACGGCATAGGTGCACAAGCGCCTGGTGAAACGGGAAACACTTCGGTCGTTACAACCTTGCTCGATGGTCTTCGTAATACCAGGAACATCGACGCCCCTGGGTTTTCAGGTGAATTTTCTGTTATTGATGCGGCAGCGCAATTTGTATCATTGCGCGGCACCCAATCGCTTTTTGCAGATACTCAAGCCTCTACGTCCGGTGCCCGGGCGCAATCTCTTATACAAGCAGAACAAGAAGCCGTCGGTGTAGATACGGATTTTGAGCTCCAGTCTTTGTTGCGTGTCGAGCAGGCATTTCAAGCCAATGCCCGTGTCATTCAGGTCGTTGATGCAATGCTTGATCAGTTGTTGGAGATTTAAGCCATGCAGCTAAATTCGTTTCCTGACAGTTTGAAGTTTTCCGCGCTGCGTAATCGTGGTTCCACGTTAAAGCGCGATCTTGCGCAGGCTTATCAGGAACTGGCAACTGGCCGGCGAAGCAACAAGGAAATCATTCGAAATTTAAGCGGGCGCATCGGTGATGCGCAGCTTGTTCGGCGCGACATTGAAAAGATTGAAAAACGCGAGACATCTTTCGCTATCGGACTGGGGCGGGCATCTTTTGTTCAAAATAGTCTCGACCAGGTCCTGTCTTCTGTTGGGACGCTCCCGGAAGATTTAAAGAGTGCAGTTGGCCGGGATGATGGGTTTCAACTCAGAACTGTAGCGCAGCTGGCAGAATCCTCGCTGCAAAGAGTAACATCGGCGCTGAATGTTCAACAGGGTCGGCGTTTTCTTTACAGCGGCGATGCAACCGACAGGCCTGCGATTGCACCTGCCGAGGAAATACTTGACGAAGTGCGTACAGCGATTTCCGGACTGAATACTGCTGCAGAAATAAATGCAGCGATGGATACGTTTTTCGGTGCTGGCGGGACATTTGAGACATCTATTTACAATGGTGGATCAGGTGAAGCTGCACAGATAGAAATTACTGAAGGTGACAACGTAAAGCTTGAGGTGAAGGCCGATGAGCAGGCGTTTCGTGACATCATCCGCGGCCTTGCCATAGGCGCACTTGTTTCCGAAGCTGGATTGAATGACGAAGAATCCTCGGCGCTTGTTGCCGATGCCAGTCAGAAAATGGTCGACGGTGTGGATGAAGTGGCAATTTTGATTTCTGAAACCGGACTATCTGAGCAAAGAATTGTTACCGCGCAAACCCGCAACAATGCCGAGATTGTCGTGTTGAACGAAGCTTATAATGCGATGACCGGCCGTGATGGCTTTGATGCTGCGACGCGCGCGCAGGAAATCGAAGTTCAACTGCAAACAACTTATACGATCACCTCGCGCCTGGCACAGCTCACATTCAACAATTATATCAGATAAGATAATATGACCTTCGGAAGAATTCTGATTGCAACTCTGAGTACCTTTTTCGCCGCTACGACGGCTGTGATGGCTCAACCGGGCGTGCGTGTTAAGGACCTTGTCGATGTAGAAGGGGTTCGCGGCAATGACCTTGTGGGTTATGGCCTTGTTGTCGGCTTGGAGGGGACTGGCGATGGCGTGCGTAATTCACCCTATACGGAGCAAGCGCTTGCGAGCTTATTGGAACGTTTAGGGATCAATGTGCAGGGCGAGGATTTTCGCCCAGCAAACGTTGCCTCAGTCGTGGTCACGGCGACATTACCACCGTTTGCGCGAACAGGTTCAACAATCGATGTTACCGTGTCCGCGATTGGTGATGCGCAAAGTTTGTCAGGTGGTACATTGATCATGACGCCTTTGAACGCAGCGGATAATAGTATCTATGCAGTTGCTCAAGGCCCGGTGCTCGCCAGCGGTTTTTCTGCTGAGGGCGATGGTGCCTCGGTAACCACCGGCGTTCCGACGGTGGGGGTTGTGCCGTCTGGCGGCCGTGTTGAGCGAGAGATAGGTGTCGATTTCCAGGCAATGAAAACGCTTCAGCTTGCGTTGCGTTCGCCGGACTTTACGACCGCAGCCCGTATGGAGCTCGCTATTAATAAAGCCCTTGGCGGCCAGATCGCGACCCTTCTCGATGCGGGAACGTTAGAACTTAATCTTGCAAATAGTAATCGCACGCCGGCCCATCTCGTCGGATTGGTGGAAAATGTCACTGTCGAGCCAGCGCAAAAAGCCAGAGTGGTGGTTGATCAACGTTCAGGCACAATTGTTCTTGGTGCAGATGTGCGTGTCGCGCGGGTTGCAATTGCGCAAGGAAACCTATCGATTAATATCACTGAACTGCCGCAAGTATCCCAACCAAATCCCTTTGCGGAGGGTGGAGAGGCCATTGTCGTTCCACGGACGGACATAAACATTGATGAACGCCCTGATGCACGGCTGGCTATGGTTGAACCAAACGTGACCCTGTCGGAGCTTGTTGCCGGGTTGAATGCCCTGGGGGTGAGCCCGCGCGAGATGATAGACATATTGAAAACGATCAAATCTGCGGGCGCGTTGCACGCTGAGTTAATTGTACAGTAGAACCCAGCATCAATAGATCTATCTTAGCTGTGGCTAAGAAAAAAACCCGTTACGCCGCATAATGATTTTGCGATATAAACCAATCAGCTAACGACATTAAAATTGCTATTTTCTGCCGGTCAACAAAGCGCTTTTGGTATTATTGGGAATTGGTGTGGCGTAGTCAGCGCAATACGTTGATATGGGGCGCACCATTGTTTGAGCCGTCCAGTACGGGGCAGGGGGTGCGTACCTTTCCCTTATGATCGAGGAAGTATCGTGCGAGGCCACCATATGGTGGCCCGGCTTATTATAAGACTGATGACCGTTGGAAACCCAAATGTACCGAAGCATGGAGTGCTTAGACGCACCGAATTTCTTCAAAACATACGCGTATTTATGAAAGCATCTTAGACGTATTCTTCGTCGTCGCCCGTCTCCAGATCGATGAGCTCGATTTCACCCGCGTCGACCAATTTTCGAACGACGTCGATAATCGAGTTTTGGGCTGCTTCGGCATCTTTCATTTTTAGAGATGTCAGTTTGGCCACATCTTCTTCGAGTTGTTGTCCCATACGTTTTGATATATTCTCGAAAATATATTCAACTGTTTTTGACGCATTCTGTTTGCCGAACTTTATCGCCTGTAACAGCAAGGAACGATCTGCTACACGCACGACCGCCGAAACGCCAAGGTTTGGCAAACGCTGCCAAAGGTCCTGGAATGTGATCAGGGACCTTTTCACTTCATCGGCGAGGGAAGGCTCTTCGCTGCCAATATATTCCAATACCTTCACGCGTTTATCCTGAGGCAGATAATTGATCACGGTGCTTAGCATATCGCTTGGCTTGCGCGCCAAGGAGCGTTTACGTAGTGGTTTGAGGAATTCGCGATTGACGGTTTGTGCGATCATGTTCACAAACCTTTGGTCAACTTGCGACATTCGCGCCATACGTAATAGGATCATTTGGGACTTTTTTTCGTCAAAGTGATCGAGAATCTTCGCCGTTTGTTCTGCGTTCATACGACTGAGAATCACAGATATAATCTGCGGGTGTTGGCTGTTTAGATACTCCGCCAGATCAATATCGGATGCGTCGTCAAGCTTTTGCCACACGGATTTACCGCCGGGCGCGTCAATATCGTCCAGTACCCGCATCAGCGTATCGGAGGCGACAAAGTGCGATAGCAGTCGCTGGGTTTCGACAAAGCCGCCTCTGATTTCATCATTAGGCCGATCAACATCTGACAGAAACTCATCGACGACCGTATCGACAGAGTCGCGCGGTATTGTTTTCAATTGGGAAAATGCGCGTGCAAAGGCGCGTAAATGCTTATCGTTAATTCGTTCGACAATCGGACCGGCAACCTCTGGTCCCATTGCGGCAAGCAAGACCGCAGCTTTTTGTGGTCTTGAGAGGTTCACGAAGCTTTTTGTTTCTTCGAACTCAGCGATTTCATTATCAGGAATTTCGACAAGATCATTCATGTGGCATATCCGCGAACTAGGGCAGCGGCAACAATCGTCCACCCATCAGATAGAACAAAAAAGATAAGCTTAAAGGGCAGAGAAATAACCGCTGGCGGCACCATCATCATACCCATTGCCATCAGGATCGAAGCGACAATCAGATCGATCAACACGAACGGCAAAAAGATCATGAAGCCGACTTCAAACGCGCGCTGAATTTCAGACAACATGAATGCTGGAATAAGAACTTTCATCGGGGTGTCGGCTTCCGCGCCCGCATCAGGGGGCAGAGGCGCGGGCTCGCTTTCAGGTAGCGCCTCAGTAAGCGCTGTTACCGCTGTCGGTGAGACGCGACCCTCCATAAAATTGCGGAAAGGGTTTAAAGTGCGTTCAATAGCCTGTTCTTCAGTTATGATATTGTCGAGATAAGGGGTCACGCCAATGGACCAGGCGTCTTTAAAAACGGGTTCCATCACGAAAAAAGTCAGAAAAATTGCCAATGATACGATCATCATGTTTGGCGGGGCCTGTTGAAGGCCGATAGCCTGTCGCAAAATGCCAAGCACCACCACCATAAATGGTAGGCAGGTGACCATCATCGCGATACCTGGGGCGAGGCTTAATACCGTGATAACCAGGAATGTTTGAACAACGCGCGCACTCAAAGGCGCCGGTTCTGCGGCGTCCTGGGCGAGTGCGACGTCGCCAAACCCGGCCACAAGGACAGATACGCCTGCGACAAGGGTGAGCGTCAGCAAGTTTCTCCGCTGACGGACGGGATTTGTCACTACATGTCTCCGTATGTCACGATCTCTGTGAGGCGAACGGCAAGAACGCCGGCCTGGTCGGGAACTTCCTGTAAATCGCCCCGGGCGATCACGCGCCCCGCGACGCGCACTTCCACGGGATCGTCAATTTTTGAATCCAACACCAACAGCGAGTCGCGGCGCATATTCAGAAAATCTCTGATCAAAGGTTGCGCTTTCCCAACGGAGACCACGACCTCAATCGGGACAGTGAGGATACCGTTTTGTGAGAAATCTGGTGTGAGACCATCTGGCATAGCGAGGTCACCAGCGGAATCATCTTGCATGAAATCTTCCGTTGGCATGGGGGACGGTACCGCAGCCTCGTCTTCTTCGAC
>SHAI01000049.1 GCA_004213235.1 Parvularculaceae bacterium | reverse complement strand
TGGCGCAAATGATCCGCCAAGCGTGGCACTCAAATCCGCAGAAGACATCGCCATATGCACATTAATGGTCCCGAGCGTGATCGTATCAATGGGTAAATCATTAACGTTGAGCGGCATCTGGCCAGCTTCACTGCCCGTGGTGGTCATGCCTCGCAAGGTCAGATCACCGCGCTCAATAATGACAGCGTTCACCCGCCGCTCAGCAATCAATTCTCCCAGCCCATAGGTCACCCGTACATCCCGCAACGTGCCATCTGCCGGACCATCAGAAACCAAAACTATTTTGGAGAAAGTAGCGGAATTCAGATCAAGTGCCGTCAATTCTATCGCTGAAACGGGCAAATCGCGGCCGCTCAAAAATGCCGATAGGGCAGTTTTTGCCAGGGGCAGCCGTAAGGTCCAGACTGCGGTGCCAATGGCAAGCACAATCGCTGCAGGAATGGCAAACCACTTCCATCCCGCGCCGCGCGCCACCGACTTTTTATTGTGAACGTCCGCCATTTTTACCACCGAAGAGGACGATACACCCTGGTTGCCACACCGCAACTATAGGCGAATGGAAACTAGGCATGAATTTGGCAAGAGTATAAGTGAGTCTCAAAGACAACAGGTGCCGTGTTTGTGAACCATTGGACTGGCGTGAAAACCGGGTTACGCGTTAACCCCAATGTCTGAGCTGGAGCCATAACTTTTGAACCGACGAAAAGCGTAAAGAAGTCAGCTGCCTTATGATGAATGAGCCATTTGCAAGTTTTAGTCAGAACCGAAATCGTGAGGTACGCCATGCTGCGATGCTGGCGCTGGTAGGTGTTTTTGCCTGGTTCGCGTCACAACCTGCGATTGCGCGGGGCACACCGCCATCCCTCGCACCTAACAAAACAAAACCGGCATTAGCAGAAAAAGCACCGCCCGCGCCGCGCCTCGCAATGCCAAGCCGCGCCGCGCCGCAAAAAACGACTGCTGAAACAAGGGACGACGGGATAGCGCAGAGCGAGACGACACCCCAGCCACGCCCCCTCAGGCTGGGCGCGACGACAATCAACCCTTTGCAACAGTTGAGCGCGCGGTCGTCGATTTTTTACTTCAGCGATCTATCTCCGCGCGCCACCCCGCCAGCACCGCCGGAACCAACATCACGGCTTGTAAACGCCACGCTCAAGACCAATGAAGCATTTGTCGACGCCCTGGCGCGCGCGGGCGTTTCCCGCGAAGACAGGAATAACGCAGCGCGCGTTCTATCCAAACACCAGAACATGCGCACCTTAAGGGTTGGCGCAAATTTTCAGCTTTTACTTTCCCGAGAAGAGACCGAAGACAAACAGAACGATACCGGAAAACTGATCTCTTTGAGTTTTCGCCCAAATCCGGATCGCCTCATAAAGCTGCAGCGTACCGATGGCGGGTTTTCTGCCCTTGCCCATGATTTTGCCCCCGTAACGCGGTTAGCGCATTTGGAGGCACCTGTAACAGGTAGCCTGTTTGAGACCGCGACCACCGCCGGCGCGCCGCACCGCGCGGTCGCCAACTTTGCCAATATATTCGCCTATGACGTCGATTTCCAACGGGACGTTAGAAAGGGCGACACTTTTGAAGCCCTGTTTGAAGTTCAATATGGCGAAGACGGTACAATCACCGGATCAGGGGATATCCTCTTCGGCCGATTTAACTGGCGCGGTGGCAAATATGAAAAATCATATTATCTGCATAAAGCCGATTCCAGCAGCGCCCGGCCGGATTATTATGATGAAAATGGTCGCAGCGCAAAACGCTTATTAATGAAAACACCTATCGATGGTGCCCGCCTGTCATCAGGTTTCGGGACCCGCCGCCACCCGATTCTGGGCTACCGAAAAGCGCATAAGGGCGTGGACTTCGCCGCCCGGCGGGGGACCCCGATCTACGCCGCAGGTGACGGCGTCATAGAACGCATGAACAAATATGGCGGGTACGGCAATTATGTCCGCATCCGGCATTCAAACGGGTACAAAACCGCCTATGCTCATCTAAATGGTTTTAAACGCGGCCTGCGCGCAGGTCGGCGTGTAAAACAAGGTGATGTTATCGGTTATGTCGGGTCGACCGGCCGCTCGACCGGCCCGCATCTGCACTATGAAGTGCTTAAAAATGGCGTTCAGGTCAACCCGCAAAAGCTGCGCATAAAAACCGGCGTTACCCTCGCCGCAACAGATCTAAATTCGTTCCGTGCACGTCGCGACGGTATTGACGCAGCGCGCAATAATGCCGCCGGGAATGAATGGGCGCCCCAACAGATCACACTTGCCGCGCCACCCCTTCTGCAGGGTACGGGACCATCATTTATCGAAAATATCATCATCGCCGCTAATGACACAGATAATGATGCTAGCGTGACAACGAATTCCAGAGCGAGATAGTAAAGGAGAGGACCAAGGGTTTATTCGCCTTTACCGCGTCTGGAGATGGCTTCCGCAATTAATGCCTCAATGCTTTCTTCGCCCCGGATATGAGCGGAAAGTTTCGCTTTTATCCGGTGTGGCATTTCCGTCGCGTCCAATGGCCCCATGGCATCAATGGTATCATTAATCAGCTGGCGGAGCGATTGCTCACTTAATTTTTGTCTGGTTTCGTCAGATTTGTTCATATCATCATCAATTTTTTTGAGGGCGACGGCCTGCTCGCGCCCAAATTCCCTTATGGTTAATTCAATAACGCCCCGGCGGGCGGCAGTTCGCCGTCAGTATCCCCCGCCAATGGGTCTGCTTGACGGGCAACAGACTTTCCATCCAGCATTAAACCGCGGGCGTCGGCAGACACCTGTAGCTCAGCCCCATCCAGCACTTCACCGGCAAGTATCAATTCCGCCAATGGGTCTTGTAAATGCTTTTGAATAACCCGTTTTAAGGGTCTGGCTCCGTACATGGGGTCATAGCCGGCATTCGCCAGCCAGGCACGCGCTGGGTCATCAAGCGAGATGCTGATTTTACGATCACCCAAAATCCTCTGCAAACGCGCTATTTGAATATCAACAATGGCATCCATGTCTTCGCGCTGCAAACGGCGAAACAGAACAATGTCATCGAGACGGTTCAAAAACTCAGGCCGGAAACGCCCGCGAACGGCAGACATAACCTCTGGACGCACTTCTTCAGACAAAGCCCCGTCCGCCTGATTTGCGAGGTGTTCCGCACCGAGATTTGAGGTGAGAATGATCAACGTGTTACGGAAATCCACAACACGGCCCTGCCCATCCGTTAGTCGACCTTCGTCAAAAACCTGAAGCATGATGTTGAACACATCGGGATGCGCCTTTTCAACTTCGTCAAACAGGACAACTTGATATGGTCGACGCCGAACAGTTTCTGTCAGTGCACCACCTTCCTCATATCCGACATATCCCGGCGGTGCCCCTATCAACCGCGCAACGGAATGTTTTTCCATATACTCCGACATATCAATGCGTGCGATGGCAGTGTCATCGTCAAAGAGAAATTCGGCAAGCGCCTTTGTCAATTCGGTTTTGCCGACACCCGTCGGCCCAAGCATGAGGAACGCACCAATGGGGCGGTTCGGGTCCTTCAACCCGGCACGCGCACGGCGTACAGCCGTTGACACGGCATGAATTGCCTCCTCCTGGCCGATGACGCGCTTTGCCAGGACGCTCTCCATACGAAGTAGCTTTTCCCGCTCTCCTTCGAGCATTTTATCGACAGGAACACCTGTCCAACGCGACACAACCGAGGCGATATTTTCCGCGTCAACGACTTCTTGAACAAGAGCCCCCTGCTCGCTGCTCTGCTCACTGTCAGCCAACTGATTTTCCAGCGCAGGGATCTGACCGTATTTCAGTTCCGATGCCCGGGCGAGATCACCGCGACGCTCCGCCTCTAGCAATGCCTGTCGCGCGCGGTCCAATTCTTCCTTAACTTTGGTGGAAGAGGCCAGGCTGTCCTTCTCCGCACGCCATCTGGCGGTCAATGCCTCCGACGCTTCTTCAAGATCGGCCAGATCCGTTTCCAGTCGCTCAAGACGATCGCGTGAGGCCTGATCTTCTTCCTTACGCAATGCTTCGCGCTCAATTTTCAGTTGGATCAAGCGCCGGTCGATTTCATCCAGTTCCTCTGGCTTGGAATCAACTTCCATGCGCAAACGCGAGGCCGCCTCATCAATGAGGTCGATGGCCTTATCGGGTAAAAATCTATCGGTGATATAGCGATTGGAGAGCGTCGCAGCAGATACGATCGCTCCATCTGCAATCCGCACACCATGGTGTAATTCGTATTTTTCTTTCAGCCCACGAAGTATCGACACCGTATCTTCAACGGTTGGCTCGGCAATGAAAACAGCCTGAAAGCGCCGCGCGAGTGCTGCGTCCTTCTCAACATATTTGCGATACTCATCCAGGGTCGTCGCCCCGATACAGTGGAGCTCGCCGCGTGCCAGAGCCGGTTTTAAAAGATTGGACGCATCCATCGCACCGTCTGTTTTCCCCGCACCGACAAGGGTGTGCATCTCATCAATGAACAAGATGATCTCGCCCGCCGCTGCCGTGACCTCAGACAGGACGGTTTTCAGTCGCTCTTCAAATTCACCGCGATATTTGGCACCGGCAATCAAGGTGCCAAGGTCGAGCGCCAGCAGGCGTTTATCGCGAAGTGACTCCGGCACATCTCCATTAATGATGCGCAAGGCCAAACCCTCAGCGATTGCCGTTTTCCCGACGCCGGGTTCGCCAATCAATACCGGATTGTTCTTTGTACGTCTGGATAAAACCTGCATGGCGCGCCTGATTTCTTCATCACGCCCGATTACCGGATCCAGTTTTCCCTCAGCTGCCGCCTCGGTCAGATCACGGGCATATTTATTCAAGGCATCATAACTGTCTTCCGAACTCGCCGTATCCGCAGTTCTACCTTTGCGCAGGTCCTTGATTGCAGCCTCGATTTTTGCAGGCGTAGCCCCTGAATTCTTGATGATCTTCGCCGCATCGGCATCATTGGCCAACGCCAGGCCAAGCAAAAGGCGTTCTGCACTGATAAATGTATCGCCAGCCTTTTTGGCCTGGCCCTCACAATTTGCCAGAACCCGTCCCAGTGGCGCAGCGAGATATATCTGACCGTCTGCGCCCTCGACGCGCGGCAGTTTCCCAAGGGCGTCCTCAACGTCCGCAAGCGCACGCTCCGGCGCTGCCCCGGCGGCCCGCAACAAGTTTGCGGCCAGTCCTTCCGGGTCGTCCAGAAGTGCTTTTAACAAGTGTTCAGTGGTGAATTGTTGGTGGTTTTCGCGCAAAGCAATGCCCTGTGCGGCTTGCAAAAACCCGCGCGCGCGATCCGTGAATTTCTCAAGTTGCATGTCCTGGCTTCCTGGCGTTGATCTTACTAAAGCATCAC
The DNA here is from genome assembly GCA_004213235.1 of Parvularculaceae bacterium. Classification (GTDB taxonomy): domain Bacteria; phylum Pseudomonadota; class Alphaproteobacteria; order Caulobacterales; family Parvularculaceae; genus MED-G105. Next base: position 7,538 of record SHAI01000049.1, on the reverse strand, counting down.
CCGCGACGCAGATCCCAAAAGGCAATCCACCCCGGCCTTGCCATAAACATAAGAACGCCGTTTCCGCATGCAAGGCCGACGCACGCGGAACGTTTTCGCCAAAAGATTTAAGCGGGGTTAAAGCGTCGCCAAGCTGATCAACGCGCCGCCGTCCACTACAATCTGCTGACCGGTCATCCAGCGGCTCGCATCAGAGGCCAGAAAGACCGCCGCACCTGAAATATCATCCGGCTCGCCAAATCGGCGCAGCGGCAAACGCTCACGGGTATATTTCTCGACCGCAGGGTTTTGCCACAATGCTTCGGCAAACTTGGTCTTCACAACGCCGGGGCAAATGCAGTTTGCGCGAATGGCTTTGGGCCCCATTTCGACGGCGAGATTCCGCGCGAGCTGAAGGTCCGCCGCTTTTGAAATATTATACGCGCCGATCGCATCGCTTCCGACAAATCCACCGATTGAAGATATAATCACGACGGAACCACCGCCGCGCGCCTCCAAATGTGGCGCGGCCGCACTTGCCAACCAGAGCGAAGATTGAACATTCGCTGTCATCAGCTTTTGAAATTGTTCGTCTTCAATCGTCGCGATCGGGCCAAAATGCGGGTTCACTGCGGCATTGGCAATGACGCTGTCTACCCCGCCAAAGGTGTTGACCGTAAAATCGACCAGGTTTTCAATTTCGCTGCGACGCCCGATATGACACTTCGTTGCCGCAGCCGCCGTCCGCCCGGCGGCGGCATTGATCTCATCGGCAACCCGGCTGCAGGTTTCAACATCTCGGCTTGAAACAACAACATTCGCGCCGGCTTCAGCCATCCGATGGGCAATCGCTTCGCCAATGCCGCGCGATGCCCCAGTGACGATGGCAGTTTTTCCGGTCAAATCAAATTGCGCTGTCATGGGTGGGTTACTCCTGCTCATCAAAATGGGGTCAAAACCCGTGGTCAAAACAAATAAAACCGAACGGGTATAGCGAACATCATTCCAGGCAAAAAGCCAGGTAATGAAAACGCGCAAAGTTTATGTCGACGGATTCGGCAGCCAAAGCCGACGCCATTCAGCACCTGGGGACAAATCATGAAGAAAGGACTGGACGAATGAAGCGATCACAGTTTTCCGATGAACAGATCATCGGCATATTGAAGTAGCACGAGGCCGGCGTGACGGTCGCCTATCTGTGCCGCAAACACAGCATGTCGTCGGCGTCGTTCTAAGACTGGAAAGCGAAGTTTGGCGGGATGGAGGTCTCTGACGCCAAGAAGCTGAAGGCGCTGGAGTCCGAGAACACCAAGCTGAAGCTACTGCTCGTCGACACCTTGCCCGGTGGCGCTATGATTACAACAATATCAGACCACACTCCGCTCATGGCGGAACGGCTCCCGCAACCGCGCGCCGAGCGCTTGAGCTGTGTGGGGGCTCCACGCACGGCGCGCTCGACAAGAACGAAACTACGAGTAAATTGGCAGCAGGACTCTCATAACAGACGCAGGGCCTCTGGGGAGCAGGTCATATTTTCTTCAGAAAACCGTTTCCTCGCTATCTCAATAACCTTCACGTATTCGTAGAATATCACGAATTTTATCGCTCAGTTATATGGGGCTAAGACAGCAGGAAACCAAATGACTACTTCGCGAGCGATCATTGCTATCCGACACCCAAACGGGCCACTTATTTTGATCTTTGCGGGATCGCGAAGTTCCGGGTCGTAACAAGCCCCGTTGCACAAAGTGCTTCTCCAGGCTTTTCTTTCCACACCATCACTTCTGCTGTAGATATCAAACTGCTATTACTTAGTACTTTACCCTCTGCATATAAGTAATTGCAATCGGCAGGACGTAATAATTTTACCGAGTAGTCCAGCGTCATAAGTAGAAAACCCGGTTTGAGCATAGTTCCACAAGCTGCACCTCCAGCAAAGTCGATTAATGCTCCTATGACACCACCTTGGAAGTTCCCCTGGTGCTCACAAAGTTCCGTTCGCAATTCCAAGCGTAAGACAACTCTGCCAGGTTCAACTGTATCAAACTCAAACCCTAAAAATTTTGCAGCTGGCATTGAACCAAGAACTTGCTTTACTGCATTTTCGAAATCGGCGTTCGGCGCTTCGAAAGTATCCATCTCAACCCTCCTCTATGACTCACTTCTTAATTGCCAGGCTAAGAGCTGATTTTTCAGCCAATTTCCTGGTACGAGCACGCATGACCTTACCACTTGTCGTTCTCGGGATCGACCCCGGGCGAACGATGAACACCTTTTCCGGCGCAACGCCTAAGCATTCAACTAGTGACGAGCGTAACGCTTTGGTTAGCGCCGAATAATCGGCTTTCTGGCGTCGTGACCTTAGCACTTCGATAGCGACGCCAAGCCCTTCTTTTGCTCCGTTGATGATAGGAAAAGCCACAACTGCCTCTGATGAGAGGTCAGCACTTACGTTTCTGCACACCTCTTCAACGTCAAATGGATAGATATTTCGCCCTCGGACAATAATTGTATCCTTGATACGCGAGACAACGAAAAGCTCACCATTATGCAAGAAACCTAGGTCGCCCGTTCGTAAATAGCTATCACTGCACCCAGTTATTTTCTGATCAAAAGTTTGCTTGGATTTATCTATCTGTTTCCAGTATCCATTGCAGACATGATCTCCAGAAATATAAATCTCTCCGACAACATTTTCGCCGAGTAGTGTTTTGAGATCCGACTTATCGACGATTGCAATCTTCGCTCCCTCAACGGCTGATCCGCAGGTAACCAGTTCAACAGGGGATGGATCCCCTTCGCGCGCGGGAACGTACCTGCCATCGTACAATGAGCTTCGATCACAAGTAACTGTTAGTTTCTTTGTAAGAGCCGCTCTCCTTCCAGATGAGATCAAAGTGCACTCGGCCAGCCCATAACATGGAAGTTCTACCCCTGGACCAAATCCATTTTTCGAAAACTCTTTAGCGAATGCCGATAGTGACGCCGGTCGAATTGGCTCGGCACCATTGAACGCATTCTTCCAACTTGAAAGGTCTCCAAGGAAGGGTTGCCGACGGTTCGCCGATACGCACATATCATAAGCAAAGTTCGGCCCACCGGAAGTATATGCGCCGTGTTTTGTAATGACTTCTAACCAATAAAGCGGTCTACGGAGGAAATCATCAGGAGAAATAATAATACATTTTGCACCTAGAAAAAGCGGTTGGAGAATATTCCCAAACAATCCTTGATCATGATAGTGAGGAGCCCATCCAACGGCGTCTGTTAGCTCATTGTGACCGAAGCACTTTTGTATCATTCTCTGATTAGCCATCAAATTCTTATGGCTTACGATAACCCCGGACGGGTTTCCTGTCGAACCAGACGTATACTGAAGCACAGCGATCGACTCGCCGGAAATCATTGGATTGCTGGGATCGAGTTGGATGGCGCGCGGTAGATCCTCAACGGCACTTACATTAATACCAAGATTACGCAGGTCCACTGCGACCCCGCCGCCAGATAAGTCGCTTTGCGTAGCGACAACCAGGCTGGCCTCACTGCTGCGGATCGTATTAAGGATATTTCGCACACGAGCATTTCGGCGGCCGACGGGCGCAATCGGCACAGCTATTGCCCCCGCAAAAAAGCACCCCAGCAGTGCCGTCACAAACTTCAAACCAGCCGGCAGAAGCAATCCTATCGTTTTCTTATGAAGCCCTAGGTGGGTAAACGCGGATGCAATCTGCAATGAGGCGTCTACCAATTGCCGATATGTAAGCGACTGACTATCCGTTTGCCTATCTGACTCCAAAACAACCGCAATTTTGTCTGGGTTTTTATAACTATGAGAAAGGAGTCGCTCCGTTATCACAGAATGCTCAGTAATTGCCTTTAAAGCTGACGCGTTCATCTCTGACGCACCTCAGCTCTTAGGGTGTGAGCTGACCGCAAGAATGCCGAACTTGGCCGCCACGCGCGCCTAAGAGCGGTTGTTGTTGGAGCTATGTGATACCGCGAAAGAAGCTTCCAGATCATTACTTCCGCTTCTAACTTCGCAAAGTGGCTGCCCAAGCACGTATGCAGACCAACCCCAAACGAAAGGTGGCGAGCCTCTTCCCGGCCTATTTCGAATGTATGCGGATCACTGAACACACGCTGATCTCTGTTGGCGGCTCCTAACAACAGCAGCACCATCTGTCCCTTCTGCAGCTCATGCCCGTTTAACGAAAGCTCACGCTTCACACGCCTCGTGGTTACTTGCAGCGGTGGTTCGAACCGAAGCGTCTCCTGGACAATTTTTTGGGACAACTGTCTGTCTACTGAGTCGCCCAGAACTTCGGGACAAAAACCCGACAAAGAAACCAAAGCATTACCTATTAGAGCCTGGCTCGTTTCATGACCAGCGACATAAGTCATGAGACACATCATAAGCATTTCTTCTTCGCAGACCTCCCGACGATACATGGCCTCCGAATACATCTGCATAAACGGTGATTGCTCGACCTGCTTCGCAGCTTGTTTGAATAGAGTAAAACCTTCGTTCAGCGCATCAACACCGCTGACGAGTTGTCTGATGGTCGCTGACCTTGGTTGCAAAAGAGTTCGAATGCGTTTCGTCGCATTTTCTACTTTCGCTGCTTCACTCGCATCCAGCCCAAACATCCGCCTCAAAAACAACACCGAAAGGTGGTGTGCAACTTTCGGAATGAGGTCAACAACGCCGCTTTCCGGCAGATCGCTTACGATCTCCTCTGCACATTGCGATATCACAGCCTCTTGGTCCGCCGCTTTCCTAGCCGTAAACCCACCCTGAATTGCCTTCTTTAAACGCCTGTGATCATCTCCTTCGGTAAAAACCATCGATTTTCGAGCAAACTCAATCAATTTCAGCGCATTAATCTCCGGGTGTTCAAGTGCTAACTCTTCCACCAAGTCGGGTATGGCGGTAACGCCATAATCCCGGTCCGACAAGATGCCCCGCACGCCTTCATACGAGGCCACAACAAGTGTATCATCGTCGATCCAATGAACCGGGTTGTGCTGACACAAATCGTCAAAATGCGGATAGGGATTCTGCAAGAAATCGCGGTTCGATGGAGAAAAGGTGGGAAGGACCATTGGCTATGCTTCTCTCCATCCCGGCTTTGCAAATTTGAATCTAAGCAATTGCAGCTTTCCCATTCGAAACCCTATGGCCGACATTTTTAAGTACTTTATGTATCGCTCATATTGTTCCTCTGAACATATGGAGCGATCATCTCGGTAAGCCTTTCGGAGGCGGCGGGCCCACTCTTCGCAAGTTTTTGCGTAGTCTAAAGCATCATTTCGCACACGGATCACCTCTAATGATCCATCCGCCGCAGCCACAATCTCTTGCAGAGTAGGCAACTCAGCATTCGGAAAAATTTCCCGTTGCATGAAACTGTTGGCCTGTTCTGCGGACATATTGCCATAAGCAATAGTCTGCAAAGATAGCTTCCCTCGTTTAGTCAACCAATCCGCACATTTTCGCATAAAAAGACGGTATACCTCCACCCGTTGCTTCTGGGTTTGAGAGGGATCAGCGAAGTGTTCGAAAGCACCAATAGAGATAATGCCGTCGTATACGGTGTCTGGAGAGTAATCCGTCCAACTTTTCAAAGATGATCGAACTCGTGGAGGTTTCGATACCTGTATGTACTTATGCTGATCAGGACTGAGCGTAATTCCATCCGCCAGCTCAACACCGCGTTCAACAACTAAATGGCGCAACATAGCCCCCCAACCACATCCTATGTCGAGCAGTTTAGCATCGCTCGCCGCACCGGCTTGGTTCGCGTGAAACTCCAGTTTCCGGTATTGCGCTTGCTCTAGAGTGGCGGCGCTGGACAGTCCATCCCACATGGCGCAAGAGTAGACTAGTCGCGAATCCAACCATGTCGAATAAAAGTCAGTCCCAACATCGTAGTGATGTTCGATTGCTTCAGGCGACCCGCCATACGATTTCCGCAGATTGTTTGACATTTATCGAACTTTTTACGCTGAAGCACTTTGTGAGAGCATAAAGTCTGCTAGCTTGTTCACGGTATCGTGTTTGAACAAAACTTCAGGTTCAATGCCGTTCTCCAAACCCAACGCTTCCTCAATATCAAATGCGAGTGTTACTGCGCCGGCGGAGTCAATTCCAAAGCCTTCAACGAGATCATCATCGCCAATCTCGTCTTCCGGAACGTCAGTATACTCAGAAATCTTAGACAGCACCCATCTTTTCAAGCTTTCACGATCCACAGTCCATTGCTTGTCAAGAATTTCTGCGGCGTTTTCCATGCTTTTATCCCTTCTTTTGTCAATTAGATTCAAGTTGATTTGATCTCAACCGCTTTGAGACGACCTCAGAGTTAGGCACATGGACATTGGTCACAAAGCCTAACTTTTCGCTCAACCAAATGAACCAGTAGCCAGGGTCCAACAATGGCGCTCCGATGCCGAACAAGGCAGACCGAGGGTGAGCATGATGGGAGTTGTGAAACGCCTCTCCGAAGGTAACCAATCCAAATAGTGGTGCGTTGCGACTATTATCGGTGGTTTGATGCGTTTGCCTACCAGTGACATGAAGCAGGGAGTTAATCGCCCAAATGGTATGTCCTACAACCACCATGCGCACTGCGCCGCCCCACAGGACGCCCGTCGCCAGTCCGACAACATCTTGTCTCATCAATGCAACAAAAACACCTGGCAAAACGAACCCAAGCACCACCCACCAATAGTAACGCTTATTGGCCCAAACTACGTGTTTCTCCTTCAAGAGATCTTTCACGTAGTGACCAGGGTTTGGATAGTCATGCTCGCGCATCCAGAAGAAATGAGAGTGCGAGATTCCAAGGATTCGATCGACTACCCTCGGTCCATGAAGATTTGGGGAATGCGGATCACCCTCTCTATCGCTAGTTTGATGGTGTCGGCGGTGCAAACATGCCCATGAGATCACGCCACCTTGACCCGCCATGCTGCCTGCAATCGCTAATCCTGTTTCAAAAGTCGGCCCGCCAGAAAAAGACCTGTGGGTGAATAGCCTGTGATAGCCTACGGTTACACCAACACCGGTCACTGCCCACATCAACACAAAAGAAAGAGCCTCCGGCCACCCAAATGGCAAAACCCAAAGACAGAGAATCGCACCTATTAAACCCATGTGTGGCAAAACGTCGAACAGCAGAAAATGACGAAGTTGCTGTTTTTTCACATACGGGCTCGAAACCGTGCGCCCGACCTCGTCGGTTGACATGTCCATTATTTTGACCTCTCGCGCATGTTGAAATGCCACCTTTTTAGAGGGTGATCAGTGCCCCCGCGACGAAACTCATCGCCTCTTTCCCTCACAGGCATTACAACTAATACTATATATGGAGGACTTGCAACCCGTATAACGTGCAGCACATCAAGGTTCTTGAGAAATTTCGACGCTTTTAGATAATGGAGGGATCTTGCTGATCGGAAGACACTTCCGCCACAGGTCAGCTACTCTCCAATGTGATCTAATAAAAAGTATGAAGTAGTGACCGCCCGCGATCACAACAACTTTATTGCGAGTCCAG
>SHAI01000048.1 GCA_004213235.1 Parvularculaceae bacterium | reverse complement strand
GGCAAATTCGGCGCAACGATCAACGCACCAATGCCCGTCGGCGCACCGAATTTATGGCCCGTCATCGCCATCATATCCGCACCGAGCATAACAAAATTGACGGGTATTTTGCCGACGGCCTGCGCCGCATCGACGAAGAGATAACCGCCGCGCGCATGCACCAGATCCGCCGCCGCGCGCACTGGCTGAATTACACCCGTCTCATTATTTGCCAACATCAAACAAACGAGAAAGCCGCCCTCTTCTCCGGCAATCGCTGCGGCCAGCGCATCAAGGTCCACCACCCCGTCCGCGGTGACAGGCACGCTCTCTACCGGGAGACCTGTCGTTTCGGCATTTGTCGGGATCGCAGCATGTTCAATGGCGGAAACATAAATGCGTTTGATCTTACCCGCCCGGGCAAGGCCATGGATGGCGTAATGGTTCGCCTCTGTCCCGCCACTTGTGAAGATAACCCCGTTGACCGGACCGTTAACCAGGGAACGCACCTGCTCGCGGGCTTTTTCGACCATGGCGCGCGCCGCACGCCCCTCGGTATGAACCGACAGCGCGTTACCATCTGCGCGCATGGCATTGGCCGTCGCGTTAATGACTTCAGGGCGCACCGGCGCTGTTGCATTGTGGTCGAGATAGGTTCGCTGTGTCATTTCACCATCTCCGCCATCGCCGCCAGGTGGTCGTCCGCGCCAGTGGGATTTGCGTGCTGCCCGCGCGGCGGCGGGTTCACCGCTGCAGCGCCCAGAACCCGACGTTCGATCACATCTTCCAAAGATATCGCATTGAGAAATATATCGATTTGCCGCCCAAGCTCATCCCATAGATCATGCGTGAGGCATCGTACGCTTGTGCCCTGGCAACCCACATCACTGCCTTTACCGCACGCCGTTGTTTTAATCTGCTCGTCTACCGCAGCAACAATCGCCGAGATGCGGATATCACCCGGATCGCGCGCAAGCGCATAGCCACCAGCAACCCCGCGCGCACTCTCTACAAGTCCCGACCGACGTAGCTTGACCATAATCTGATCAAGATACCCTTGGGAAATCCCCTGACGAATGGAGATTTCAGAGGCCGCTACCGGCCGCCCGTCACCAAAAGCGGCAATATCCGCCAAGGCCTGAACCGCGTATCTGCCTTTCGTCGTGAGTTTCATAAACCGGCTGTCCTTCGCCAAACCCAATCCGCGCCAAAACCAATTCGCGCCAAAACCAATATCCGCCATACCCGGTTTTCGCCGATAATAAAGGCGTCGCAAACACACAAAGTGTCACAAAACCCCTTGGCACCACCGCGAGCCGTGCTATACGCGCCGCTCTGGAATTGCGCTCACGGGAAGCACCTAAGAAACCTGACTTATTTAGTCAAGATTATACACCCAGCTTTTGTTTGGTTTTGAGCTGCGTCATCCCGGATATGCCGCATCGCCAGAGCAAAATGATCATATTTTGAGGACACGTTCATGCCGGAAGTCGTATTCGCCGGGCCGGAAGGCCGCCTTGAAGGGCAATATCAAAAAGGTCGCGGGGACACACCGCCAGTGGCGTTGATCTTGCACCCGCACCCGCTTTTCGGCGGCTCCATGAACAACCGCATCTGCTATGAGATGTATAACATGTTCACCAAGCGCGGGTTTTCCGTTCTTCGGTTCAACTTTCGCGGGGTTGGCCGCTCTCAGGGGGAATATGATCAGGGGCAAGGCGAATTGGCCGATGCCGCAACGGCGCTGGACTATCTCCAACAGCTGAATCCAAATGCGCCTTTCGCCTGGGTCGGGGGCTTTTCTTTTGGATCGTGGATTGGCATGCAGCTCTTGATGCGCCGGCCGGAAATTGTCGGCTTCATTTGCGCATCAACCGCAGCAAATCTTTATGACTTCACCTTCCTGGCCCCGTGCCCCTCTTCCGGGGTCATCATTCATGGCGAGCATGACCGGATTTGCCCGCCAGAAGAAACCAAAAACATGGCGGAGCGTACGCGCACGCAAAAAGGGCGCAAGATTGAATTTGAAATTCTTCCCGATGCGGACCACTTTATGGAAACGGAAGTGGAAAACTTCCTTACCATCGCGGAAAGCTATCTCGATGAACGCCTCGCTTTTGAGCTGCCCGAAGGCCCCTATATTGAAGGCTAACGGTGCCCCTAAGCTTCATAAAAAACGCGCCCAAGGGGCGCGTTTTTTGTATTCAGGGAACAGGTGTCCTGCGGCACTGCATTCACGACCAGGTCAGGCGTCAGTCGGCCGCTAAACGCCGATAGATTGAACCGCCAAACGCGACCTGCGCACCCACAATAAAAATCTGAAAACAGACTTGGATAGCCGGTGCGATTAGCAACAGCACGGATGCCAAGTTTATACCATCGCCACTTTGAGAAACAAAATAATTAGCAATTAATCCAATAATTGACGTACTTAACTCCAATACAATACTTAATGCAAAAAACGCCAGACTAAAGAGAATGACAGCACCAAAAATCGACCAGGCGTGTCCTTTAGTCATTGCGTATGATTTTAATAATACCAGCCGATTTTCGACCGCACATGCGGCCGGGAATGCAGCCAGCTTTACCCCAACATAAATGCTTGGCAGAGCGCCAATTGCCAATGTCAAAAACATGAGTTTAAAAATACCGACAGACCCGGCGTAATCCTCCGGGTTATCCATCAATTTTTCAAACCCAAAAACCAATTCCTGGAACGAAATGCCTGTGAGACCTTGCGCGATCAGGGCCGAAAAAATCCAGATCAGAATACTGATGAGGCTCGTTATCAGAATCGCAAAGAAAGTGCGCCGCGCCGCGCCATCAAAGCGGATTTGAAAGATCCCCTGCCGGTCTTCGCCTAGTGCAACCAGCCGGTAAAGCGATGCATAAAAGCCCGAAATCAGGATGCCACTCAAAACGCTCGCCACCAAAACAACTGGCAAAGCCAACCACATAGGTTCCCGTTCCGCACCATCGCCAATACTAAAACCACCGAGCAGCAGGAAGATACTGCCCCCCAGACCTAGCCCACAAAGAAGAAAGGTGAGCCAGCCATAGCGCACGGTTGTGAAAAAACGCCGCCAACCAAATTCCAGCGCTTCAGTGGCAATGGCCGCAGCCGACAGTCGATCAGACATTTTTTCTCTCCCTTTCAGATGCCTGCTTTCGCGTTACTTTTAATAGGCCGATTGTTTAAGACCTGACAGGGTCTAGGCCGGTTCACTCTAATCCGGCCGGGCCGCACCCCCCTCATCAGACAGGCGATAAAGCTGGCCCAGAAACCCCGCCCACACGCCGTAGGTGAAGAACAGCCACACGAATTTGTATACTATTTTTATCCCGGTCCATATCCAGCTAAAGAGCGGGAATATCCAGGCGGCAGCTTCACCATCATTGAAAATCAAAGACACACTTTCGCTAGCGGTGAACAGCGTCATGACAGTCGTTGCTATAAGCGGAAAAGCGAATGAATCAATCAGCCACTGTACGAGCGTTAACAGCAGGGCAAGCAGAATAAATATCCCCCCCATACGGAATAAGTTCCATCCGCGGGACACGGACAACACGCCGGACATTGATAGAGAATTGCGGCAAACGGCAATGCCAGGATAAGCGAGGAATCTCACGCTCATATATAAAACGAACAGTAGGAACAGACCGCCATAAACATTGTCTGCAAAAGTACGCGGCACGAATTCGCCGCTACTGACACTCAACATCTGGAAGAAAGCGGGGCCACCAATGACAACCACAAATGTCGCGAGGATGAACAACGCCCGAAGGATGGGATTGGCGCGGGTCGCCGCGGGCCGGTTTGCCTGGCGGAAATGTTGCATTAATATGATGAACAGGACAGCTGCGACACCAGCGACCAAAGCGGACATCAGGCCAAAATCAAATACCCAGAAATCTCCGCGCAGGGTAAGAGCGTCCTTGGCACTCAGCAAATCAATCGTATGCAAACTATTTTCATTCGGGAAATTGGCATAAGTGCGCCCCAATGCGTCATCTATGGCCCCGGTAATGAACCCCGCCGCCATAGATGCCGGAACAATCGCGATGAGCACCACCGCTGCCAAGCTGAATGTTAACGCTATAATCAAGCGCAATTGATTTGGCCCAAAGGGAAGCCGCACCACCCCTGGCCGGGGCACCTCACCCAGTCCAGCAAGGCGGATTAAGGGAACCAGAAAAGAACCAACCAGGATAAGATGAAGCAAAATGGCGACCGCCGCGAGGGCGATGATCGACCAATCCCCATTGACTACACCAGCTTGAACGATGCCGATTGCGCCTGCATACACCCGCTCAAACGCCAAGCCCCTTGGCACGTCAGAGAATGTCAAAACCGTATTATTAACAATCGAATACGCGCCAAAAGCGAATGCCATTTCAAAGATGAGCAAAAGCGTGATGGGCAGCCACGCAATGCGGGCAATGGTTTCAAGCCGCGATACGCCAAAATGGAGCGCTGCGCCCGTCGTGGCAAAAATCCCAAGTTTCATACTGACCCCGCCCATAGCTTTCACAACCAGATGGCTTCGCGGCACCAATGCCGCATAACCCATCCGTGTTGCCCCGCGCTGACTTTGCGGCGCGACGCCCTTCTTTGCAAGACCATGACTTTCTCCGGTGTCCGGGGCGCGCATAGCCGAAATCCCGATCTAAGCGCTTTCCAAAACACCGGCGCGGCCCTAAACCGCCCTTATGACAAAGCAAAACCCAATACACATCATCGGTGCCGGCCTTGCCGGTTCAGAAGCCGCCTGGCAGGCAGCCGAAGCCGGCGCGCAGGTCATTCTCCATGAGATGCGCCCCATCACACGTACCGATGCCCACCAAACCGACGCTTTTGCGGAACTGGTTTGCTCAAATTCCTTCCGCTCCGATGACGCTCATGGCAACGCCGTCGGCCTTCTTCATGAAGAGATGCGGCGGGCAGGATCGTTAATCATGCGCGCGGGGGATGCGCATAAAGTGCCAGCAGGTGCCGCATTGGCGGTTGATCGGGACAGATTCGCCGCCGAGGTCACCGAAACGCTGGAAAATCACAACAATATCACGATCCGCCGCGAAGAGATCACCGGCTTACCGCCAGAGGATTGGGCGAACGTGATTATCGCGACGGGACCGCTGACCTCGCCGGGCCTTGCCAATGCGATACATGAACTGACGGGCGAGGATGCGCTTGCCTTCTTTGACGCAATTGCGCCGATTTTGATGAAGGACTCCATCGATTTTGATATCGCGTGGTTCCAATCCCGCTATGACAAGGCTGGCCCTGGCGGCGATGGGGCCGATTATATCAACTGCCCCATGTCCGAGCAGGAATATAACGCGTTTATTGATGCGCTGATTGACGGGGAAAAAACCGAGTTCAAAGAGTGGGAAAAATCCACGCCTTATTTCGAGGGGTGTTTGCCAATCGAGGTGATGGCCGCGCGCGGGCGCGAAACCCTGCGATTTGGCCCAATGAAGCCTGTCGGCCTTACAAATCCGCATGCAGACAAGAAACCTCATGCGGTCGTGCAGCTGCGCCAGGACAACGCGCTGGGTACGCTTTATAATATGGTTGGCTTCCAGACGAAGCTGAAATATGGCGCGCAAAAAGATGTTTTCCGGATGATACCCGGCCTGCAGGAAGCGGAGTTTGTGCGCCTGGGCGGCATTCATCGCAACACATTCATCAACTCACCGAAATTGCTTGATGCCCGTCTGCGCCTGAAAGCTCGTCCGGCATTGCGTTTTGCCGGACAGATCACCGGCGTTGAGGGGTATGTTGAAAGCGCGGCACTTGGCCTTGTAACCGGACGCCTCGCTGCCAGCGATGCTCTCTGTGCCGATTTCTCACTTCCACCAGCGACGACGGCGCTGGGAGCCCTTATTGCCCATATTACTGGCGGGCACATTTCTGAAGGTGCCGGCTCAAAAGGGACATTTCAGCCCATGAATGTGAACTTCGGGCTATTCCCGACAATTGACGGACCAATCCGTGGACCAAATGGCGAACGCCTGCGCGGTAAAGAAAAAGGCCGAGCGAAAAAACGGGCAATTGCGGAACGTGCTTTACGGGAGACAAATGCCTGGCTAAGTCAAAAAAATACGTTACCGGAAATTCCGGTGACAGAGTAACTTTACAGCGAGAATTCCTTGCCGATGGAAAAGTCGCGGCGACCGAAATCGCCGCGACCCACCGTTACGCGCGAACTGGGGGGAGAATTGTCGCGCGGTCCGGTTCCATCAGCAAAACGAAAATATATTTAGCTTTGCTTCCGATCGCTTGACCCGCTAGCAGGCCAAATCGGCTTGTCAGTTACATGACAAGGTTGGGTTCGAAGGTCAATTGATTCAGGTATGAAATAGCTACCGCAATAACTTTTTTTTGCCCGGGTAAGCATCGGCAACAATGCCGGTTTCCGGTGGGCAGATTTATAATCTCCATAGCGCGCCCCGGAGCAGAAATGGGGTCACATCGCTTATTCTATTAAAATCGTTTCATCGTCCCCCCCCAACAGCCCATTTTTGCCGGTTTTATAGCGCCGCTAATGTTGAGAATGCCGCACGCCTTCGCCGGTCCAGTGCCCCCGAGGCGGTCGCACTTTACTTTTTATGGCCATTAAAACGGTGATAGTGCGTCAATTTGTCCACGCGGGGGATGGTTATTGAATCAGACACGCGGCTGCGGAATTGAATTTTGCTGATGGTGTTATCTTCGCCTTGCCAACAGATGAGACTGAGTTCATTCCTCTTGCTTGGAATTAAGTCCAGCCGCGGGAAGAACCGAAATCGATGCCGGAAGACATTGCCAAGAACAAGCCAGATTTGACCGGCGCATACGCGCTCGTGACCGGGGCCTCGCGCGGTATTGGGTACGACAGTGCCAAAGCGCTTGCCGGGGCCGGTGCCCATGTCCTGGCGATGGCCCGAACAGTGGGCGGTTTGGAAGAACTAGACGACGAAATTAAAGCAGTCGGCGGCAAATGTTCGCTTATCCCCGTTGACATCACCGATGGCGATGCCCTGCAAAAGTTAGCACCCGCCCTCGGCGAACGATTTGGCCGAATTGATATTTTACTGGCGAATGCAGGCGCACTTGGCGAACTCGCGCCAATCGGCGATACAGACGACAAGGTCTGGCACCACACTTTTGACGTGAACGTCCATGCCAATTTCCGCCTCCTGAAATCCCTGGACCCCCTACTTCGGGCGAGCGCGGCCGGCCGGGCAATATTCATCACATCGCGTGTTGGTGGTGAACTCGCACGTGCCTATTGGTCCGCTTACGGCGCATCAAAAGCAGCGATGGAAAATTTAGCCGCAACCTATGCGGAGGAAACAAAATCAACGTCGGTACGTGTCGCCATAATAGATCCCGGCCCGATGCGAACGAAAATGCGTGCAGCGGCCATGCCCGGTGAAAATCCGGAAACATTGCCGCTACCCTCCGCGCTCGCACCCTTGGTGCTCTATGCCGCGTCCGAAGACTATGACGGCATGGCGGAACGGCTGATTTTCCGCGACTGGGCGGGCATTCCTCGTTAATTATTTGCGCTTTTCTTCCGCAAAGGGATTATCTGGACGTTGAAGTAAAAGCCGAATTGGCACGGCCGGTAATTCAAACGCCTCTCTCAGACTGTTCACCAGATATCGGCGATAGGACGCAGGAACGTCATCCGCACGCGTACACTTTGCAACAAAAGTTGGCGGACGGGTTTTTATCTGCGCCACATATCTAAGCTTAATCCGTTGGCCGGAAACTGCCGGCGGGGGATGGCGCGCGACGGCCTCTTGTAACCAGGTGTTCAAATCCGGTGTTTTAAGCCGCGCATTCCAGTCAACATAAACAGCTGTAACAGCGGGCATTAGTTTATCGATCGCTCTGCCCGTTAACCCTGACAGGAAAATCACCGGAGCCCCAGGTGCCTGGGGTAAAAGACGCGCCGCTTTTTCGCGAAACGCTTCAGCTGCACGGCTTTTGTCTTCGATGAGGTCCCATTTATTGACCGCAAGCACGAGCGCGCGCCCTTCCTTCATCGCAAAGTCAGCGATTTGAAGGTCCTGTTTTTCGAAGGGTGCCTCCGCGTCCATGAGCAGCACAACGACTTCGGCAAATCGCACGGCACGCAACGTATCGGCCACGGAGAGTTTTTCCAGTTTCGACTGCACGCGGGATTTTTTTCGCATACCCGCCGTATCGTATAACTTTACCGGCCAGTCGCGTTCAGAACTGGACCAATGCCACTCGACTGAAATCGAATCCCGCGTGATGCCAGCCTCAGGGCCGGTTAATAACCGGTCCTCACCAATCATCCGGTTTACAAGCGTCGACTTACCTGCATTCGGTCGACCGACAATGGCAACACGCAATGGTTTACGCGGGTCGTCCCAGGCCTCTTCTTCAATATCTTCTTCAACTTCCGGCACGCTGATCAGCGGCTCCAGGGCGTTGAACAAATCCCCCAACCCCTCGCCATGCTCCGCGGAAAACGCAATAGGCTCACCCAGGCCAAGCTCCCACGCTTCGGTGACCCCGACATCGGACGCAGAAGACTCTGCCTTGTTCGCAAGCAGAATAATGGGGCGATCGCTGGTGCGGAGCATTGCCGCAAAGCTTTTGTCGAGCGGTGTAATCCCGGCACGCGCATCAACAACAAACAAGCACGCATCAGCCTCCTCAATAGCGCGCTGTGTCTGCTGACGCATGCGCCCCTCCAGCGCCGCAACCGGCGCTTCCTCCAAACCGGGGGTATCGATCACAATGAAATTCAGATCACCAAGGGATGCCTCGCCCTCGCGCCGGTCTCTCGTCACACCGGGGGTATCGTCAACAAGCGCCAAGCGCTTGCCAACCAGCCGGTTGAAAAGTGTGGACTTGCCGACATTAGGACGGCCGATAATCGCAATCTTTGATGTCAGGCCGTACACGTCAACGCCAACTAGCTTTCTACACGCGCCCCAGCGTCAGGGTTAAGCGTTATTTCAGGGCGATAAGCTCGCCCTTTTCAGTCAGAATGAAGATTTTTTCATCGGCCACAATCGGCGAGACAATTGATCCGCCACCAAAACCCTTGGTCGCGTTCAATTCACCGTTCGATGCATCCACCTTCGCAATATCGCCTTCAGTTGACACAAGAATAAGGTAGCCGCCAACCAGAATCGGACCGGCCCACGAAATCCGTCCCTTTTTCTTCTTTTCATTTTTGTAGCGTTGCAATTGCGAGATCCAGACGATGGCACCGTCAGTACGCGACAGGCAAACGAGTTCGCTTTCGGTGGACACGACAAATATATAGTCACCAGCGACCCACGGCATCTGCAAGCCGGCAATTGGCGATTCCCAAACACGGCCCCCAGAGCGTATGTCGATAGCCGTCAATCGGCCAGCATGGCTGACAACATATACCAGACCACGGTCAATCACCGGGCTGCCGGCGATATCGTTCAGCGTCGCCAAGGCTGTAAGATTGACAGAGCGGGACAAGGTGTCGCTCCACACGTCGCGCCCCGAATTGGTAAGAAACGCGACAACCTCACCTGATGAGAATGGCACAACAACCAAATCGCCGGCAGCAGCAGGGCTGGCTGAGGATAAGATGCGCGCGTTTTCTTCAAATGACTGGAAGCCCCAAAGCCGCTTACCGGTCGTCTGATCAACTGCAATCAGCTCATTTGTAATGGTGACAAAAAAGACGCCGCCGCGATGGGCCGTTGGCGGCGTTCGAATTGGCGCAGAGGCTTTATATGACCAGAGTTCTTCACCATTGCTGGCGTTCAAAGCTTTGATAAAGCCGAAACCTGACGTAACGAACACGCGGCCGCTGTCATATGCGACGCCGCCGCCAAATCCGATTTGCGATGCCTTCGGACGCGACAAAACATCCCGTACCCGGAATTTTTCCCGTATTTTCGGCGCGAGTTTCGTCTCCCAGACTTCCTCACCCGTCTCAATATCAAGCGCCGTTACCGTTGCTTCTGCGTCGGTAACATACAGGCGACCATCAGCGGCAATCGGCGGTGCGGTCAAGCGTGCCCGGCGCGCGGAGCCCTTGCCAATGTCCGTTGTCCAAATTTTCTCAAACGAGACGTCGCCGGACAAATGGTGCAATGTGTGGTCTGCCTCGCCGCCCGGCTGTGGCCAGGATGCATTGGTATAAGACGGCGGCACCTCGACACTAAGACCTGCAAATCGCGGGTCAGCCTGGAGCGTTTCCTCAAACGCAAGGATAGACAGCCGGTCTTCGTCTTTTTTTGCCTCTTCGCTCTTTTCGGTTTCCTCGCCATCACCGTCGCCGGAAAAAACGTCGGTCACCACGCTCAATGGCCCAGAAGAACAGGCCGAAAGGAAAAAGCAGAGCGCAAGCGCGCAAAAAATTGCGCGAAGCGAAAACGATGCCTTTAAAAGTTGGACGTCTTGGGTCACTGGGGTTGCCATATGTTATTCCGGTTCCTCTGTGCTCTGAGCGTCCCCAACACCCTCATCTTGATCATCTTTTTGCAACGGGTCAGCATCGCTCACGGTATCAGCTTCTGCTTCCTCCGCCCCCAGATTAGCATTGCCACCCTGATCCTGAACGCTTTCACCACCTGCGCTCAACGCATCTAACATTTCCGATAAGTCGCCATCAAAATCGTCAAGCGACGGGCGCGCAGCCGGCGGCTCCGGCCAGATGATTTCCGACTTATCAACGCCGACCCGCGCCAGTGCACCATACTCTTTGGCGCGCGTTCTTACCCCCTCCGGCGCGGCAAAGTCAGATGCTGCGGTTTCAAACATGGACATCGCCGTCTGATAATCGCCCGCGCGCAATGCCGCCAGCGCCACAACTTCTCGCGCGAAGTAACCGAGCGCGGAATCGTCCGTCTCAAGATCGCCGATAATTTCAATGGCTGCATCGCGACCATCTTCCAATGCAAGATTAGCGGCGCGCAGGCGCGCGAGGTGGCGCAACCGTAGCGGCGCTTGCGTCCCCTCATAGATCGCGCGATATGTCGACATAGCGCGCAGGCGATCCGATTGAGCGTGCAATGCCGCCAAGCGGAATCGTCCCAGTGTCGCATATCCCTGCGGCGCGGTCTCGATGAAGTTCTCAAGCTTAACCACCCGCTCAGACAGGCTCAGTGCTTCATTGGTCGTATGCTCATAAAAAGCGCGCGAGGCCGCTAAGGCCGCTGCATTCTTCTGGCTTGTGTAAAACTGCCAACCGGCCACGCCCACAATGATCGCCGCCGCGCCGCCGAGCAAAAAAGGGCCGCGCTCGCGCATTGACCGCCAGAGATTATCCTCTGCAAGTCCTTCATCTACTTCACGCAGAAGGCTTTCTTCGTTTGCCAAGGAGACGCCTCATCTTGATCTAAATTGAAAACTAGTCGCGCGCGAACCAATTCGGTCGGACACCACGCCCGGACCGCGCTTCTAACGACGTTTAGCAGGTTTTTCAACGCCGCAACCTGTTTGCGCGCCACGACAAGGAAGTATTTTCAATTGGCCGCCTTCAAACGGTAAATCTGCGCATCCGCCGGGAACTGCCGGGCGCGAACGTCCCTGGCATAGGCGCCGATGGCATCGGACATCATTGCGCGCATATCGCCATAGCGTTTGACGAATTTCGGTGTCCAGTTAAACAGGCCAAGCATGTCCTCGGTCACGAGGATTTGCCCGTCACAGGCGGCTGATGCCCCAATACCAATGGTAGGCGCAGCAATTTGAGCGGTAATGTCCTGGGCCAGGTCTTCGGCCACGCCCTCCACAACGATTGAGAACGCACCAGCGGCCACAGTCGACTGCGCCTCATGCATTATTTCCGCGCGCTCCCCGTCGGTACGACCTTTTGCCCGGAACCCGCCCGCGACATTTACCGCCTGGGGGCGTAATCCGACATGTCCCATGACCGGCACACCCCGCTCCACCAGAAAACGCACCGTTTCCGCAGCATACGCCCCGCTCTCCAACTTGATTGCCTGCGCCCCGGTTTCAGCCAGGACCCGCGAGGCACTTTCAAATGCCTGTTGGGGAGAGGCCTCGTAACTGCCGAAGGGAAGATCGATGACCACCAAGGCCTTTTTTGACGCGCGCATTACCGCTTTGCCATGCATGATCATCATGTCCAGCGTAACGCCAACTGTTGACGGAAGGCCGTGAACAACCATGCCAAGCGAGTCACCCACCAGGATCACGTCACAATGCTCATCCACGACGCTCGCCGTTGGCGCATCATAAGCTGTAAGGCAGACAATGGGCTCGCCGCCCTTCCGTCCAGCAATATCCGCGCTGGTCAGGCGTCGCGACGGCTTCTCGTTATGAGGTTTGTTATCGGAAATGGCATGGCTAGACATAAGACATTACTCATTCAGCGTTTCTGGACTCATTCAGCATTTCTGGGTGTCAGCGCTTTCAGCTTTAAGCGCTTTCAACTTTAATCACCGTGACGTTCTGAAACAGCACGGCAAGACGGCACCAAGAGAGCGCCATTACTGGACTTGTAGGACGAAACCCGGTTCGTTCGCCTTTGCACCGACCGGCACCCTCCGACAATCATGCCGCCTCCCAAGCCGAGAAGTTGATTAGCGCAAACTAACAAGATACGCCAGACAAACCGACGCCCCCTAGCTGCATGAATAAACGCCGATTTTGCGATCAGCGAAGCGCAACGCCCGCGATAATTGGATGCAAAAACAAGTATATGGCGACCCAGGCAGCAGCACCGACGACAATTGCGGTAATGTCACCGAACCTGCTGACAGCTGGCGCACCCATGTCGCCACGCCGTTTCAACGCGATCCGATCGGCGACGCCATAGGCGAGAAACGCACCAAAAAGCAGCACCGAGCGTACATCGCCATTCACAAGGAGATGCGCCAGCGCCCACGTCTTCAATCCAGCGAGCATTGGGTGTTTCAGACGGGCAGCAATGCGTCCACGGGGGAGATAAGCCGCCGCAACCATGATTAAACCCGCTAAAACAAGCAGATATGCAATATGTCGCATCCAGTATGGTGGTGTATAAAGCACATGGGTACTGGCATTGGGCCAA
>SHAI01000047.1 GCA_004213235.1 Parvularculaceae bacterium | reverse complement strand
GGTCGCGCGGCACGTCGGTTCTGCAAGCGGCGCGGTTATCCGTACACAACAAGTTTTCATACCCGGTTTGCCGAATACGCCCATGCTCGCTGGCGTGTGCCCCTGTCTTGGGGGTACGCTGTCCTGAAGGATTTCCACAGAGACAGCGAAGCAATGATGGTGGCCACGGAGGGTGTCCGTCAGGAGCTCTTGGCGCGCGGCTTTTCGAATATGAAACTATGGCCGCGCGGGGTTGACCTTAGTCAGTTTTCGCTGGGCCCCACGGATAGGTTCAAGGATTTTCCTGGTCCCATATTTCTTTATGTCGGCCGGTTGGCGGTTGAGAAGAGCATTGAAGATTTTCTCAAAGCCGATCTTCCAGGTACCAAAGTCGTGGTCGGTGATGGCCCCCAAGCTGAAGAGCTTCAGAAGAATTATCCAGAAGCAAAGTTTCTCGGACCGCGCTACGGCGATGATCTGACTGCGTGTTACCAGGGGGCGGATGTTTTCGTCTTTCCCTCGCGCACGGATACTTTCGGGCTCGTGAATATCGAAGCGCTTGCTTGCGGTGTTCCCGTGGCGGCTTACCCGGTGCGTGGCCCGCTGGACATCCTCGAGGGCGCGCCCTTGGGGTGTGGGACACTCGACGAAGATCTTCGTGCCGCCTGCCTCGCGGCGCTGGAGCACCGGGACCCTGCGCTTTGCCGGGAATGGGCGACTAAATTTTCCTGGGAAGCGGCGACCCGTCAATTTGTCGGGAATTTGGAAATGCCCGGTTTTGATGAAGCATTCTGGCTGTCTTCCGCGAAAATGGATGATTGACCCTTCGGGTTAATGACCGGCACTGGCCAATGGCGCGTTTCTGGCTGGCACAGTCCAGGCAGATGCGTCCCGTTTCGGCACGCGTGATTTGAGGCGTCAATTGAGGCGGCAAGGCCAGCCTCACTTCCTCAAAATGGGGAAAAATACCGTTTATTTGGGCGTGAAAACTTTTTTTTCGCGCTAATCGCGAAGTCGGCACAGGCTTTGCGAGCAACCCCTCCACAAAGCTTAGTCAGGGTGTCCACTCAGGCTCAGCGTGCCTTATCGGAGGAATATGAGATGACCCACCCAATTGATCTGCATGTCGGCCAGCGCCTTCGCCAGAGGCGGCGACTGCTCGGATTAACGCAACAGAAACTCGCCGACGCAGTGTTTATCCGCTTTCAGCAGATTCAGAAATATGAGAGCGGTGCGAACCGCATTTCGGCGTCGCGTCTTTGGGCGCTCGCCAATGCTCTGGATGTGCCAGTGTCCTTCTTCTTTGAGGGCGCGGAGGAAACATCGTCACATATCAACGGTGTTAATGGGGGTGTGAACGGTACTGCCAATGGAAACGGTGCCATGCACGCGCCAGCAGACGTTTTTCAAAACAAAGATACAATTGACCTGGTAAGAGCCTATTACCGCCTGAACGAAGAGCCGCGCCGCCGTCTCCTGGATCTCGCAAAAGCAATGTCGAGCGAGCATTAAGTTCTCTTTGCCAAGGGGGCGCTGGGCGCTGTTTGTTGCGTACCGTGCGCTGGGCTTTGCTCTGAGGCAAGAAAAATGCCGTAGCAGGATAAAAATGGTGATCTGCCCCATGCCTTGCCATAAGCCCAAGGCTTGGGGCAGTGTCTGTGGCATGATTGATCAAGATATGATGGCGCAATACGCCAAATTTGCTGAACGACTTGCAGATGCTGCAAGCGTTGAAACGCTAAAAAGATTTCGTCAGCAGGCAGATGTTTATAATAAGGCGGGTGTCTGCTTCGATCCGGTGACCGATGCGGATCGCGAGGCGGAGCAGGTCCAGCGCCAGCTTATCAACGCGGCATATCCTGACCATGGAATTATTGGGGAGGAGTTTGGCGCGGAAAACGAGGATGCAACCTACCGCTGGGTGCTGGACCCGATCGACGGGACGCGGGCTTATGTTTGCGGGGTGGCCAGCTGGACAACATTGATTTCTTTAGAAGTTGATGGTGTTCCAAGCCTTGGGGTGATTGATCAACCGTTTACTGAAGAACGCTGGCTGGCAGTTGGTGGTCAGTTGACTTATACAGCTCGCGGTAAACGCCAGAAGGTGGGGGTAAGTGGGTGCACCGACATCGCCAAAGCGCGCCTGACGACGACAGACCCGCGCCCGGCGGCCTATTTTAGCAAAGCAGAAGCTCAGGCCTTTGATGATCTGGCGGCTAAGGTCCAACTCGTGCGCTTCAGCCTGGATGCCTATGGTTATGCCCTTCTTGCAATAGGCGAATTGGACATCGTGATGGAGAGCGGGCTGCAATTGCATGACTATGCTGCGCTAGGGCCGATTGTCGAAGCTGCAGGCGGGGTCATCACCAATTGGCGTGGCGATCCGCCAGGGGCGGAGGGCCGGGGGGAGATTTTGGCCAGCGCCAGCGAGGAGTTACACGAGGCGGCCCTGGCGAATATTTCCCGATCCATGGCGGTGTGAACCCTTGCTTGGGGTTCTGCAGGTGCCGGCTGATCGCTGTGGCTTGCGCGGCCAATGAGCTAGCCCGCCGCGCGCAGACGATCTGTTAGAGTTGATATCCTGCTCACGGCCAATTCGATTTGTTCTTCCGTCAGGTGCAAGGCCGAAGCCTCATCTTGCGCGTCGCTCTTCTCCGCCTCCGATTTGGAGAATAATTCTGCGCGGGTTTCGAATAACTCATCGCAAAGTGTCAGCGATGCCAGCAGAAGCAGGCGCACTTCGCCGATTTCGCCGAGGGTCTCGGCAAGTCCTGCAACATGGCGGTCGAGATAAATGGCCAACTCGGTCAGCCTTTGTTCCTGACCGTCTTCGCAAGTGACTGTGTAAGCCTTGCCGTTCACTTTGATGTCGACGTGAGCCATTTCTCTCGTGCCTGTTTCTTCGCGCGCCGCTACAATTGTTTATTTGCTCGATGCATCATCGGTCTTTGCTGCGGCAATGATATCTTTTAGGTCTGCGATGACGCTGGATAACTCCTTCGCAGCGGTTTGAGTACTTATCCGCGCTGTGCGCGCGTGCCGTGCTGCAGCGATGGCAAAATCCCGGTCATCTGCGTTGGACCCAACCTTGCGCGCCAGTTCTTCTTCCAGTGCTTCAAGGGCGTCTGTCAGGTTTTGCATGGACGAGTCGATCGTTCCCATGGCGCTGCGTTTCCTCTCCGGTGGCTAATCCGCGACCAATTTTGCGCGGGGTTGGAGCGTGAGTCCAGTATTTCAGTGGCGCGCCTCATAGCCAGTGTAAAACAACACAACTTTGCGGCCAAGTGGGGGCTTTTGCTTGACCCTCACGCGCTTCCACGGCAAGACGCCCCCAACACTATCGCGGCGCTCGGCGGTATTTGCCGCCACACCATTTGGGATGCTCCATGACCTCACAAGACACGACAGCTGCCGCCACAGCTGGGACCGCTTTGGGCGCAAAGACACTATCAGGAATGGCAAACGCGATCCGCGCGCTATCCATGGACGCAGTGGAGGCGGCCAAATCCGGTCATCCAGG
Organism: Parvularculaceae bacterium; assembly: GCA_004213235.1. GTDB lineage: Bacteria > Pseudomonadota > Alphaproteobacteria > Caulobacterales > Parvularculaceae > MED-G105. Next base: position 9,653 of record SHAI01000047.1, on the reverse strand, counting down.
CATGCCGATGGGGATGGCGGACGTAGCTAGCGTGCTTTTTACGCAGTTTTTGAAATTCGACGCTGGCGACCCGAAATGGCCGGATCGTGACCGGTTCATCCTGTCTGCCGGGCATGGGTCAATGTTGTTATATTCATTGGCTTACCTCCTCGGTTACGAAGACATGCCAATTGAGGAAATCAAACGGTTTCGGCAGATCGGTGCGAAAACCGCTGGCCACCCTGAATATGGCATGGCCGAGATCGTTGAAACGACGACCGGGCCGCTGGGGCAGGGCATTGCCAATGGCGTCGGCATGGCTATGGCCGAGGCGCATTTAGCCGCGCGGTTTGGGGATGATCTTGTCGATCATAAAACCTATGTAATCGCAGGTGATGGCTGCCTTATGGAAGGGATCAGCCAGGAAGCTATTGCCCTCGCGGGACATTTAAAGCTCGGTAAGCTGATTGTTTTGTGGGATGACAATGGCATTACCATTGATGGATCAGTGTCATTGTCCGATTCAACGGACCAGCTGGCGCGGTTTGCAGCGTCGGGTTGGCGTACCCTAAGCGTTGATGGCCATGATCCGGCGGCAATTGCCGATGTCCTTCATCAGGCGCAGGATTCTGATCGTCCCGTGTTGATTGCGTGCAAGACGACAATCGGCAAGGGAGCCCCAACCAAGGCAGGGACATCTGGTAGTCACGGCGCGCCATTAGGTGAAGACGAGATTGCCGGCGCGCGTGTAGCCCTGGACTGGCCGCACGCGCCGTTCGATGTGCCCGATGAGATTTTGTCCGCGTGGCGAAGTGCAGGTGCCCGAGGTCGGGGCGCACGTGAGGCATGGGCTGTGCGGTGCGACGCGTCTGATCAAAAAGCGACCTTCCAGCAGTGTCTGGCGACGGACATGAGCGGGCTGGACGCGGCCATGACCGCCTATAAAAAATCACTCGCCGAAGAACCGCCAAAAGTTGCCACGCGCAAGGCGTCGGAAATGGCGCTGGGCGTTGTCAATGACGCCCTGGCGTTCACCATTGGCGGATCGGCGGATTTGACCGGGTCGAACAATACCAAAACCGGCGACCTTGGCGCTTTTTGCGCTGCAGATTATGCCGGACGATATGTTTATTACGGCATTCGCGAGCATGCCATGGCCGCCGCCATGAACGGTATGGCCCTGCACGGCGGCCTTGTGCCCTATGGTGGCACTTTCATGGTGTTTACTGACTATTGCCGTCCGGCCATTCGTCTGGCAGCGCTGATGGGTGTGCGCAGTATTTTTGTCATGACCCATGACTCCATCGGCCTTGGCGAAGATGGGCCGACACACCAGCCGGTGGAACATCTGGCGGCGCTGCGCGCGATGCCGAATGTGAATGTTTTCCGGCCTGCTGATGCGATTGAAACGGCGGAATGTTGGGCGCTCGCCTTGAAGGCAGACAAAACCCCCAGCATTCTTTCGCTAACGCGCCAGGGTTTGCCGCCGGCACGATTGACGCATACGGATGAAAACTTGTGTGCAAGAGGGGCCTATATTGTCGCTGATGCGCCGGACCCGCAAATCGTTCTCATCGCAAGCGGTTCTGAAGTCGGCATAGCATTGGAAGCGCAGGGTAAACTGGCCTGTGGTGCCATCAGGGCGCGGGTTGTCTCTGTGCCGTCATTTGAATTGTTCGCTGCGCAGGATGATGACTATCGCGCGTCTGTTCTAGGCGACGCGCCGCGTATCGGTATTGAAGCTGGCGTTCGTCAGGGGTGGGATCTTTTCCTGCGGCCAGCAGATGAATTTATCGGCATGAACAGCTTTGGTGAATCAGCACCAGCTAAAGATCTTTTTGAGCATTTTGGGATCACTGCGGAGCGCGTTGAGGCGCGCGCACGTGCCCTTGTCGGATAAGGAGAAAATGATGACTTTGCGGGTTGGAATTAACGGGTTTGGTCGGATTGGTCGTTTAACGCTGCGCTCCATGATTGAGCACAATCGGCAGGGAATTGAAGTCGTTGCCATTAACGATCTTGGGCCGGTCGAGACCAATGCGCATTTGCTGCGATATGATTCCGTGCACGGTCGTTTCCCGAATGAAGTCAAGACAACGGCGGATACGATCGATGCTGGCGCGGGGCCAATGAAGGTCTTTGCCGAGCGCGATCCGGCAAAGCTGCCCTGGGGCGATCTTGGTGTCGATATCGTTTTCGAATGCACGGGCATTTTTGCTGATAAAGAAAAAGCATCGGCGCACCTTGCCGGTGGTGCCAAGCGCGTTCTTGTCTCTGCGCCGGCGAAAAATGCCGACAAGACGATTGTTTATGGTGTTAATCACGATACCTTGAGTGCCGATGACACGGTTGTTTCCAATGCGTCGTGCACGACGAACTGCCTGTCGCCAGTGGCAAAGGTGCTGCAGGATACTGTTGGTATTGAACGTGGTTATATGACCACAATTCACTCCTATACCGGTGACCAGCCAACGCTTGATACAATGCATAAAGATCTTTACCGCGCGCGCGCTGCGGCCTCGTCGATGATTCCGACGTCGACCGGTGCGGCAAAGGCGGTGGGCCTTGTCCTGCCGGAATTGCAGGGCAAGCTTGATGGCTCTGCTATCCGTGTGCCGACGCCGAATGTGTCTGTAGTTGACCTGGTGATAACGCCGTCAAGAGATACGACAACTGATGAAATCAACGATGCGATGATCAGTGCAGCGAATGGCCCGCTGAAAGGTGTTCTCGGTATCGCTGACGCCCCACTGGTTTCCGCTGATTTCAACCATGACAATCGCTCTTCAATTTTTGCATTGGACCAGACGCAGGTGCTTGAAGGCAAGCTGGTGCGTGTTCTGTCATGGTATGACAATGAGTGGGGTTTCTCCACGCGTATGGCTGATACGGCGTTGGAAATGGCGAAATATCTATAATTAGGAATTTGTCTGTGTCCGCCTACAGAACGATTGATGATCTTGATGTTGCTGGCAAGCGTGTGCTTGTGCGTGTTGATTTTAATGTCCCTATGGACGGGGGTCATGTTACTGACGCGACCCGAATTGAGCGGGCATTACCGACAATCGAGGACCTTGCGGGGAAAGGGGGCAAAGTCATTCTCTTGTCCCATTTTGGCCGCCCCAAGGGCGCGCGGCATGCGGATATGTCACTGGCGCCCGTGGTGGGAGCGCTTGGTGAGTTAACGCAAAGAAATGTGTCCTTTGCGGACGATTGCATCGGCGCAGCAGCCGCGTCCGCCATTGCCGCCATGGCGGATGGGGATGTGCTGGTTCTGGAAAATACACGCTTTCATGCCGGGGAAGAGAAGAACGATCCGGATTTCGCTGCAGCGCTTGCGCAAAATGGCGATTTTTACGTGAATGACGCATTTTCCGCTGCGCATCGTGCCCATGCCTCGACTGAAGGGGTGGCGCGAATTCTGCCGTGTGCCGCTGGCCGGGCGATGGAACGTGAGCTGAACTATTTGGGCGCAGCACTGGGTGAACCGGAGCGTCCTCTGGCCTGTGTTGTTGGCGGGGCGAAAGTATCTACCAAGATCGAACTTTTGTTGAATCTGGTGCAACGGGCAGATTTTCTCATCGTTGGCGGTGGCATGGCGAATACGTTTTTGTTCGCCAAAGGTGTGTCGGTAGGCAAATCCCTTTGTGAACCGGATCTCGCCGCGACGGCAAAGGAAATTATGGAACAGGCGGCGGCATCTGGCTGTGAGATTGTGTTGCCAAGCGACGTTGTTGTTGCGCGGGAGTTTAAAGAAGGCGCCGCGCGCGAGGTTGTTGATTGCAGTGCGGTTGGCGTCGATCAAATGATCCTTGATCTCGGTCCGGCAAGTGTTGATCTGATCGCAGAGAAAATTGAAGCGGCCAAAACGCTGGTCTGGAACGGGCCTCTTGGGGCTTTTGAAATCAAGCCATTTGACACGGCGACGGTTGAGGCGGCCCGTTTCGCGGGGAAGCAGGCGACATCTGGTGCGCTGGTCGCAGTCGCTGGCGGTGGGGATACCGTGGCGGCGCTCAACCATGCCGGTGCCGGGGATGATTTCACCTATGTTTCAACCGCCGGCGGTGCGTTTCTTGAATGGCTGGAGGGCAAGGAATTGCCTGGTGTTGATGCATTGAGGGCCTAACTGGTTAGTGTGCATATTAAATGGAGGTTTGATTAGCGTGGATTTGGATCAACTAAATGATATTGCGGTGAAGATGGTAACCCCTGGCAAGGGTATTCTCGCTGCGGATGAAAGCTCCGGCACGATCAAAAAACGTTTTGACTCAATTGGCGTTGATTCAACACAAGACAATCGCCGCGACTATCGCGAAATGTTGTTCCGTACTGAGACCGCTATGCGGGACCATATCTCCGGCGTGATCTTGTTTGATGAAACGATCCGCCAGAATGCGGCCGACGGTACGCCATTGGTCAAACTTATTGAGGACGCAGGATCCATCCCGGGGATCAAGGTGGATATGGGCGCGAAGGACCTTGCCGGTGCGGAAGGCGAGAAGGTAACCGAAGGGCTCGATGGTCTGCGTGATCGACTTGCTGACTATTATGCGCTGGGTGCGCGCTTTGCCAAATGGCGCGCCGTGATTGACATTGCCGGTTCTGAAGTTCCTTCCGGTTATTGTATTTCGGTGAACGCGCATGCTCTCGCGCGTTATGCGGCGCTATGCCAGGAAGCCAATATTGTGCCGATCGTTGAGCCGGAAGTCCTGATGGATGGGGACCATGATATTGAGCGCTGTTATGAGGTTACTGAGTTCACGCTGAAATCGCTCTATGATGAGCTGTTTGCGCAGGACGTGGCGTTAGAGGGTACGATTCTAAAACCGAACATGGTCATCGCGGGCAAGAAGAGTGGTGCCCAGGCCAGCGTCGAGCAGGTGGCCGAAATGACGGTCAGGTGCTTCCGCGCGACTGTCCCGGCGGCGGTACCTGGAATTGTATTCCTCTCTGGCGGCCAATCGGATGAAGAGGCGACCGCGCACCTGAACGCCATGAACGAAGCATATGGCGATGTCATGCCTTGGGGTCTTTCCTTTTCCTATGGCCGTGCTTTGCAGGCGGCACCGCTGAAGGCGTGGGGTGGTAAGGTGGAAAATGTCGCGGCAGCGCAGGCCGCTTTTGCCCACCGCGCCAGGATGAATGGCCTTGCCCAGCTCGGCCAGTGGCATAAGGGTCTGGAAGCTGCCTAACCCCCCTTTGCGGCGTATTGAAAGTTCGAAGGCCCGCGTCGTTTATTCGGCGCGGGCCTTGACGTTTGTTGTGCGCCTTCTCATGTTATTAACATAGTAAACTATCCAGTGTATAACGGCGCTGTTCACTTAACGCAGGCACGGTGTTGCGTGCCGTTTTTGCAGATGAGGCCTCTCATGGAGCGACATGATTTCTTTTCTGTCCGGTATCCGGAAGATGAGATCACCCGGGTAAACGGTTTTGCGGTTCCACCAGCGCCGAAGATCCGCCCATTCCATGCTTTTAAATCCTGGTTGCGGCTTTTGCGGAACAAGGAAGACACCCGCCAGGTTTTCGAAATCATATTTTCACTGTCGGGCAGATCCGGCGAGAAGGTGTTTACAAGGTTCTCCGGAAGCGAATTTGGCCGCCGTGTTTTATCTGAACCCGTCAAAATCGAAGAGCGGTTCGCTGACCGCGAATGGTTGCGTTCCATGCCGGAGGGCAGTGTTGGACGGGCATATCTTGGCTTTATGGAGCGCGAAGGCCTGACGCCGGAAGGGGTCATTGATGCAGCTGCTGAAGCGGGTACGGACTTTGAGTGCGAAACGCAGTTTGAGGGATATCGCCGCATGTCCCTGCACATGGAAGTCATTCATGACCTCTGGCATGTGTTGACGGGATATGGTCGCGACGCCCTTGGGGAGCTGTGTGTGCTGGCTTTCTCCGACGCGCAGAACAATAATCCAGGCTTGCGCTTTATCGTGTCCATGGGGGCAAGCGCTGCCAAGCTTGATGCCATGAATGCCCCTATTTCCAAGGCGGTCCGGGAAGCGCGCCAGCGCGGCAAGCAATCAACCTGGCTGTTGGGCGAAGACCTTTTCGAGATGCTGCCGCGCCAGCTGGATGAAGTCCGAAGCGCCTACAATATCGGTATGCCAACTTATTATGATGCCGTGCCGGCAGAGGTGAAACAAAATCTCCTCAAGCCGAAACAGCAACAAATCCAGGGCGAACGCGATCAGACTGCCATCGCGGCCTGACCCTGGAAACATTCGGTGGGCAAACTATTGTGCTTCGGGCGAGGCCATTGTCTCCCAGCGTGATCGGTCAAGGCGCATGTTCGTCTGCATGACCTGGCGGGCGAGGGTGCGGCTTTTGAATGGATTGCGGCCCGTCTTCAGGAAGCCGATTTTTTCAAGAACACGGCCCGAGGCATTATTCCCGTCCATATATCCGGCAATGACAGCGTCGATGTCGGACATGGAAAACCCAAAGGCAATCACCGAGCGGGCAGCTTCGGTTGCAAAGCCAGCGCCCCAATAGGGTCGCCCGAGCCAGTAGCCGAGTTCGACCGGCGCGTCTGGTGTGCGTTGGAATAGACCTATTACGCCCATGAACGCGTCGTCGGTTGCGCGTCTTATTGCCCAATTCGACTGGGTCGGGACGATATCCTTGAGAAACGCCGCCGCATCTTCCGGGCCATAGGGGTGCGGCATGGATGCAAGTTGCGAGGCCACGCCTTTGTCATTCGCTAGCTGCACCAGGGCAGGGGCGTCGTCGCGGACGGGTGCGCGCAAATGTAGGCGCTGTGTCGCAATTGGCGCAATGTCGATGGGTGGCGTCGGGGGCTGGTCGTTATACATTGGCTGAGGCGGATGACACGTGTTGGAAAAACGCCTAGCTGTTTGGAATGAACCAGACTTGTCAGTTATACCTTATCTCACCTGCGCGCATCAACGATCCGGCGTTATTCGCGGCTCATTTTGAGGCGGCCCTGTCGGCGGGGCCTGTTGCCGCGTTTCAATTGCGGCTGAAGGCGGGCGATGGTGTCAGTGCGCCGGACCGTGCCGAGGTAATGGCCGTTGGCGCTCATTTGCTGCCGATTGCCAAGGCCCATGATGTTGCCTTCATCCTCAATGATGATCCGGCACTGGCCCGCGAGATTGGTGCCGACGGTGTGCATATTGGACAGGGGGATGCGCCCTATGGTGTTGCGCGTGGGGCAATGGGCGATGATGGCGTTGTTGGTGTCACCTGCCATGACTCCATGCACCTGGCGATGGAAGCCGGAGAAGCCGGGGCGGACTATGTCGCCTTTGGTGCTTTTTTCGAGACAGACACGAAGCAGGCCCCAAGCCGCGCGCCGCTGGCATTGCTGGAGAATTGGAGCCATGCAACGACGGTCCCGTGTGTTGCAATTGGTGGGATTACGCCGGAAAATTGTGGTCCGCTGGTGACGGCTGGCGCGGACTTTCTCGCCGTTTCCGCGTCGGTATGGCAGAATGCGGCCGGACCGGCCGACGCGATAGAAAAATTTAACCAAGCCTTTGTTCGATAGGAATGAAGCTTGGTGTAAAACGGTTTTAGCTGTCCGCAACGGATAAAAAGAAATGCCGAAACGCAAAAAGCATAGCGTCGTGTTGATAGGGGCTGCGATTGTCGCGTTTGCGCTCATTACGGCCATGCAATTTCATTTCCTGGCCTCGCGGGAGGCGGATGTCCGATCGCCACACATGCCAGCAGAGATGCCAGCAGAGATGCAGGGTGCGCCTCGCTCGGATGCAGTCGGGCAAATTGCGACGGACCAAATGGCAGCTGGCGCGTTATCGCGCCATGCGCCGCGCCGACTGTCCGAGGCTGGCCTGTCGCCACCAACACCTGAATTCTCAGAACAGTTGAGCGACACTTTGCATCGTGCCTTTAAGCGCTTCCAGGAAGGTGATTATCAAAAGGCTTTGCAGCTCGCCCAACCGGTTGCCAATACCGATAATCCGTATGCGCTTCACCTGGTTGGTTATATATATGAACGCGGACTTGCCGGCGCGCGGGATCTGAAAAAGGCGCGGCACTATTATCAGCGCGCCGCTGAGATGGGTTATGTGGATGCAGAAGTCTCATTAGGCCTTTTGCTGGTGGCAACGGCCAGGGCGGAGGCTGATTACGCCCTTGCGGTTGGCTGGTTTAAACGTGCCGCATCAAAAGGCGATATGCGCGCCATCGCCCGGCTTGGAACTCTTTATGCGGAAGGCTTAGGAGTCCCGCGCGATGATGTGCTTGCCATGTCGCTATTTGAGCAGGCCGCGGCAAAAGGCAACTCTGAGGGTCTCTTCTTTGTGGGTATGGGCGCGCTGGATGGGCGCGGGCGCCCAAAAGACCCTAAAGCGGCTGCGCAAAACCTCATCCTTGCGGCGAACGCAGGTCATGTTGAAGCGGCGTTCAATCTCGCGCTGCTCTATCGTTCGGATTTGCTGGGCGCGCCGGACAAGGCCGAAGCAACGCGGTATATGCAATCGGCCGCGGCGGCGGGGTATGGTCCGGCGCTGACGGCAATGGGGCTTTATGCCCATAATGGTGATGCGCAAGGTAACGCGGCGGATTGGTTTGAGAAGGCGTCGGTGGCGGGCGACATTCAGGGGCGTTTGTTGTTCGCGGTTTCCCTGGCCAAGGGAGATGGGCGCGAACGTAATGTCGACGCAGCCCGCGCCCTTGCCGTTGATGTCGCCAACCATCCAGACGCGTCGCCGGAAATTGCCGCGCGCGCAGATATGCTCTTGCGCCAGCTTGCCGGTGAAGCCTTGGCAAAACGCGCCGTGGGGCTTCGCGAATAGGTGAGAGAAATCGGCGCGATGGCGGAAAAAAGTTTCCGTTTCGTTCCGAACGCCTTAATCTGCCCTGATGAAACAAAGCATACGCATTTTAGGGATCGATCCCGGTGCCCGGGCGACGGGTTGGGCCGTGATCGATGTTGCGGGTAATTCCCTTTCTTTTGTTGAGGCTGGGGTTATCCGCGCCAAAACGCACCATGACCGTCCCGGGCGTCTGGCGGCAATCCATCAAGGTCTAACGGCGCTGATTGAGCGGCTTTGCCCGGTTGAAGCCGCCGTGGAGCAGACCTTTGTGAACGCCAGTCCGCGCGATGCTCTTGTGTTGGGCGAAGCACGCGGTGTGGCCCTGTGCGCCCCGGCGGCCTGCGGGTTGGATGTGGCGGAATATGCCGCGAACTCGGTGAAAAAATCCGTTGTCGGGCGTGGGCACGCTGACAAAGGCCAGGTGCAGGTTATGGTCCGTACACTGCTTCCGGCATCTGGCAAGCTTGCATCCGATGCTGCCGATGCGCTGGCAGTTGCGATCTGTCATGCACATCACCGGGTAAGTCCCACCTATCGGAGGTCCGCATGATTGGTGCCCTGAAAGGTACGGTTGCCGCAATTGATGAGGACATGGCACTCATTGATGTCGGTGGCGTTGGCTATGAAATACATGCCCATTCGCGCCTGTTGTCGCGGCTCGCGATTGGTGAAGCGGCGCAATTGTCAATCGAGACCTATGTTCGCGAGGATGCCCTGAAATTGTTTGCGTTCGAGACGGGGGATGAGCGGCGGGCCTTTCGATTACTGCAAACGGTTCAGGGGGTCGGCGCAAAACATGCGTTGGCAATCCTCAATGTATTGGCACCGGACGATCTTTACGATGCCGTGGCGGCGGAGGATATTGCCGCA
>SHAI01000046.1 GCA_004213235.1 Parvularculaceae bacterium | reverse complement strand
ACATGGCCTGATCATGTAATGATTGGGACACGATCACGGCAGGACCAATTCATCCTGACCAAGATCTTCAAAATGGGCAGCAACCATCTCGTCAGTAACCGCGGTCAAATCAGCTGGGTCCCATTTGGGCGTTTTATCCTTGTCAATCAATTGTGCCCGCACACCTTCGAAAAAGTCTTTTCCTTGAAGAATACGCCGCACGAGGCGATATTCCATGCGCATCACGTCATCGAAATCAAGCTTCGCGCCGCGCTGCATTTGCTCAAAAGTCACCTTCAGGGACAGCGGCGACATCTGCTTCAGCGTCTTTAATGTGCCTATCGCAAAATCACTCTCGTCTTTGTTCAGCCTTGAAAACAGATCGTCGACGCTTTGGCTGTGTTCAAACAAATCCGCAATCTTCCCGCGTATCTCATCCAGATCGCCGCGACCGGGATCTTTACCGGCCGCAGCCAGCATTTCATCGACCTCTTTATACGGATCGGATTTCAGCTCCGCTGCAAGTAAAACCGCCTCTAGCTCATCCATCTGGTCTGAAGGGCAATAATGGGTCGCAAAACCAGCCGCCAGACAATCCGCCGCGCGCGCACGCGCCCCAGTCAACCCGAAATATTGACCAAGCCCGCCTGCAAGGCGAGACATGAAATAACCGCCGCCAACATCCGGGAACAGACCGATACCTGTTTCCGGCATGGCGAATAATGTCTTGTCGCCAGCAATACGAAAATCGCCATGAATTGATATGCCGACGCCGCCGCCCATCACAATGCCATCAATCAGTGCAATATAAGGTTTGGGGAAATGAAAAATCGCAGCGTTATTGCGATATTCCTCATGAAAAAAGACCGCAGCCTCATCAAGGGCGCGGCGGGCGGTCTCATGTACCCAGCGAACATCGCCGCCAGCACAAAAGGCACGCTCTCCCGCCCCCTTTACCAGCACAGCCCGCACGCCCGTGTCGCTCTCCCATTCTTTCATCTGTGAGCGGAATGCCTTTACCATGCCAAAGGTAAGCGCATTTAATGCTTTAGGCCGGTTCAGCGTAATCACACCCCAAGCCCCAACGCGCTCAAAAAGAATTTCTTGTGTCAATTCTACGCTCCATATTGCGCCCAATCATCGGGCACGACTGATTGATCGGGCTTTTGTGAAACCGCTTTTGTCGCGAATATCAATTCTTCCCTACCGCCATTATCAATGCATTTTTTCGCTATACTGATATTCTTTCCTACCCGGTAAAAACAGAGACAAAGCCAATGACGGAAATTCTGTACTGGTGCCCTGCGCGGCCATTTCTTTTACCATTTGACAAAGCCGCTTAAGGTGCGCGGCCATAACGACCATGACGGCCATTGGGGGGGGCTAGATTTCCGCTAGGCCGATCATATTCCTTGCCGAATCTCCGCACGCCAGATTACGCCTGATATTCCTTCAACAAATCGCGCGCGACAATGACGCGCATGATCTCATTGGCACCCTCCAGAATTTGGTGCACCCGCACATCGCGCAGCATACGCTCCAAGGGATAGTCCCGCAGATAACCATATCCGCCATGAAGCTGCAGCGCGTCATTCACAACATTGAACCCAACATCCGTGACGAAGCGTTTCGCCATGGCGCAATGCCTGGTGGCGTCGGGCATTTTTTCATCAAGCTTCCATGCAGCCTGATACAGAAACACACGGGCCGCCTCCAATTCAGTTGCCATATCAGCGAGTTTAAATTGAATGGCCTGCTGATCATTCAGCCGGGCACCGAAGGCGCGTCGTTCATTGGAATAATCTAGTGCCTGGGTCAGCGCCGCGGATGCCGTGCCAAGGGAGCAGGCAGCGATGTTGAGCCGCCCTCCATCAAGACCCATCATGGCAAACTTAAAACCCTCACCTTCCGACCCAACAAGATTGGCCGCTGGCACGCGGCAATCCTGGAACGAAATCACCCGTGTTGGTTGAGAATTCCAACCCATTTTGCGTTCATTTGCGCCGAAAGAAAGTCCCGGCGCATCTTTCGGTACAAGGATCGTTGATATACCCCTTGGCCCATCTTCGCCGGTGCGAACCATGACCACATAGAGGTCCGACACGCCAGCGCCGGAGATAAACGCCTTTGATCCGTTTAAGACATATTCATCGCCATCTCGCACGGCTCTGGTTTTCAGCGCCGCAGCATCAGAGCCGGAGCCGGGTTCGGTAAGGCAATAACTGGCGATCAATTCCATCGAGGCGAGCTTCGGGCAATAGGCCGTGCGTAACGCCTCAGACCCGAACCGGTCGATCATCCAGCAACACATATTATGGATGGAAATATACGCCGCTGTCGACGTACACCCCGTGGACAGCGCCTCAAAAATAAGCGCCGCGTCCAGCCGACCAAGGCCCGTACCACCAACGTCTTCCCGGGTGTAGATCCCGGCAAGGCCGAGCTCTGCGGATTTCCTTATCACATCGACAGGAAAGTGTTTTTCCTCATCCCATTTTTCGGCATGCGGCTTCAGTTCCTCTTCGGCGAAGCGAAGTGCCATTTCACGGATTGCATATTGTTCGTCACTGAGCGCAAAATCCATCAGCACAGATCCTTTCAATAATCTTTAATGTTTATATCAACGGCATCATCACACGGTGGCAAGGCGTGGTCATGTGCTTCGGTCATTGGCGTCATTGGCCCACGTTGATCACGCCGGTGTGTCCACCAGCGATAAAGGGCGTACGTGCCGACAATCATCATAGCGATCGCAGGCAGCCAGTATTTCGCCTGCTCGCCCGCCACAGCGCCAACGGTGTGGAACAACGCAAAGGTGACGGAGACATAGGTAAATGCAGTAAGAACCACGAGGGCACAAAACTTCAGATACGGCACTTTGAAAAAGCCACAGGCAACATATGTCGGGATGCGCGTTCCAGGCACAAACCGCGCGACATAGAGCGTTTTCCCCAAATCCTGACGGACCAGGTCACCAGCCACTGAAACACCCTTCTTTTTGGCAAATTTTCGAGCGTATTGATGCTTTCTGGCGTAATAGCCAAGCCAATATTTCCAAACATCGCTCGCCGTGAGGCCAGCCAGGATCACGGCGAAAATACCCAACAGGGGACCAGCCCCCAAGATCGAGGCCGTAGCAGCGGCGACGACGGCCACGTCTTCCTGCACAAAGGGCAAAAGAAAGATGCCCGCATAAAGGGCAAACCCTGACAGGCTGAAGATTGTCTCGGCATCCAGTCCAAACACGACGGCATGTTCCTACGCGGCGTTTATCGGCATTTAGTGGCGTTTACGCCATTCTGCTCGGCTTCGGAAGGCCCGCACAGCATCAAGCGGCGCCGCATGACGGCAAGCATCTGCACTAAAGGGCGTTAAACCGGCCGAGCAGCCAGGTGAGCCATTTTCGATAGCCCTCCTGCTCGAACTCAGCATCGCACGCCGCCAGAACGATCGCGCGCGCTTCGGTTTCTTCATGATTGTCCGCAAGCAGTGTGGTGAGTTCCCGCACCACCTCATCCTTGTGTGACGCCCAATCGTCGATCATTCGTTTGACCGCGAGTTCAATACCGCCCGCTGCCTCAATTGAGTGCGCATTAAGATAGCCGCCCAGCATGGCAAATACGGTTGGATAAGTCGCCTTTATCGCGGCGCGCGCCTGCTCAAACTCGCGCAATGTTTCCGCAGCCGCATGGCCGGGGCCGACCTCTCGCGCTTCACCATCAATGACCGGCCCGCCGGCGGATGTATCAATCCGATCACGCCGGCGGCTTGCGCTATTCCAGATATTTACAGCAAGAAGACCGAAAATACCCAGAGCAATCAATTGCAAAAGAAAAATCATATTAGCGACAAACGATTGATCTACCCAAAACAAAGACGAATAAGGCTTAACCCATGGTCGGGATCACAAACTCCGATCCCTGAACATCTTCCGGCCAGCGCTGCGTGACCGTCTTGATCTTCGTCCAGAAACGCACACCTTCCGTACCGTGCTGGTTCACATCCCCAAACCCGGACCGCTTCCAGCCGCCAAATGTATGGTACGCCACCGGCACCGGGATCGGTACATTCACACCGACCATGCCGACATTGACTTTCTGCGCGAATTCACGCGCCGCAGCACCATTTCGCGTAAATACCGCAACGCCATTTCCATATTGGTGCTTGGAGGGTAACGCAACAGCTTCCTCAAAATCCCGTGCACGGGCAATCTGCAGGACGGGGCCAAAAATTTCATCCTGATAAGACTTATGCTCCGGCGACGCATGGTCAAGCAATGTCCCCCCGATAAAGAAGCCATTCTCATACCCTTGCAAGGTGAAGTCCCGCCCATCGACGATCGGCGTTTGCCCTTCGTCAATAGCCATCTGTATGTAGCTCTTTATCCGGTCTCGATGAGCTGCAGAAACAACCGGACCAAGATCAGAATCCTCCGAATTCGATGGCCCGATGCGCAGGCCTTCGACCTTCGGGCGGAGAAGTTCAATCAAGGTTTCAGCCGTGCCCTCACCCACCGGTACGGCCACAGGCGTCGCCATGCAGCGCTCTCCTGCAGAACCGTAAGCGGACCCGATGAGCTGATTAACTGCATTATCCATGTCGGCATCAGGCAGAATAATGAGGTGATTTTTTGCCCCACCAAACGCTTGAACCCGCGTGTTATATTTTGCGCCTTCGGCATAAATATACTGGGCAATATCGGAAGATCCAACGAACGAAATTGCCTTCACCCGCGGGTCCTGAATGAGTGCGTCAACAGATTCCTTGTCACCATTGACGACATTGAGCACCCCTTCAGGGGCCCCGGCCTCCATCATCAATTCAGCAAGACGAAGCGGGCAAGACGGATCTTTTTCCGATGGTTTGTTAATGAAGGTGTTGCCGCAGGCGATCGAGATGGCAAACATCCACATGGGGATCATCGCGGGAAAATTAAATGGCGTGATACCGGCGCAAACACCCAAAGGTTGGCGCAAGGAATAAACGTCTATTCCCGGACCCGCAGCTTCAGTGTACTCACCCTTTTGAAGGTGGGGAATCCCGCAGGCAAATTCAACGACTTCCAGACCGCGCTGAATATCGCCGCGCGCGTCGGGAAGTGTTTTGCCGTGCTCAGATGAAATCATCCGGGCAAGGTTTTCCATATCTTTTTCAACGAGTTCCTTGAATTTGAACATAACCCGCGCACGTCGTTGCGGATTGACATGTGCCCATTCTGAGAAAGCGCGTTCTGCGACATCAACAGCTGCCTGCGTTTCAGCGGTGCTTGCAAGTGCAACAACGCTTTGGCGCTCGCCAGTCGTCGGATTGAAAACATCGCCAAACCGTCCGGATACGCCTGTAACAGCTTTACCATTTATAAAATGTCCGTGCTCAGTCATGGGTCCCTCGCTAAATTCTCTTCACCTGGCGGGGAACCTAGCGATTTTCTGGATAACGTCGAGCCTTATTTAAAAAGATCGCCTTGCAAACCGCAAAGATATGGTCATGGGGAGAGCTCTGTGCGGCCACCGGAAACGCATCCAACAACATGCGTGATTGTCACGGAATCGTCGGACAGGGGCGCGGTAAGGCTGCGGAAAACAAATCCCCCGCCGTCTCTAAGCGTGAGCGTATCCTGGAAAGTACACGGGGCCTTATTTGCAACAGCTTGCTTGATACCATCAGCCGCACGATCCAGGACTGAAACGGACCAATCGTCACCGCCGATGAGATACAGGTCCGCATAATGGGCAAGCTGTGAGCCCAGAAAATCGAAATGTGGATATCCGTTACTTTGTGACAGATCGACCATGAAAACCCAGTTCCAGTCGCGACCCAAGTCGATCTCACGCAACTCGCTCCATTTGGGGAAACGCCCTTTTGCGGCACTCGTCCACGCATCACCGAACCGCTTGATCAAGCGTCGGTCGCCTTGTTGTGCTACAAAAGTAGGTTCCCGGGATGATTCGGTAATGCTCACATGCCTCTTCCTGTACCCTGGAGACTTAGCGAATTACCGTAACTGCCGCTTTGAACATGGTACCGGAATTTTACTGTCCGTCGAAAGTTCTCGTAAAGAAACCATCATTTAGCCGCCTGGAAAGCGCCCTACAGCAGGTGCCGCATGTCGCAAACTTCGTGACTGCCGCCGCGATCCCCTGTATAAGCGCGCATCACCGCGCCAGACCGATCTTTACGGTGCGCTAAATGAGGACCGCCGCCAGTGACACTTGCTCTAATTTTTGGCTTTATTTTTCTCTTCGCTGCTTTGAATTTGATTGAGAAAGGCAGCATCGACTGACATCGGGTAATCGACTGACATCGGGTAAACGAGCGCATGTAAGAGACAATTTCTGGCAAGGCCGGCGGGTGAGTTAGACCATGCGCTACCCCCGCTAGTACCCGTCTTTGGTTTTGGTTTAGTGAAAGGCCGTTTTGGTGATCCAGCAGGTCATATTGATTTTATTCGGACTTGGCGTTCTGCTCATCTCCGGTGACATTCTTGTTCGCGGCGCTGTCGGCCTGGCCACCGCGCTTCGTATTCCGGCGCTTCTCGTTGGCCTCACTATTGTTGCTTTTGGAACATCAGCACCCGAACTTGTTGTTGCTATTCAAGCGGTCCTCAATGGTGCCGATGGCATTGCCACCGGTAACATTGTCGGCTCGAACATTGCGAACATTCTCCTGGTGCTCGGCGCGCCAGCACTGATTTATCCCATCTCCACCCAGGTTCCCGGGTTGAGACAGAATGCGGCACTGATGCTGGTGGCCACCGCTGCTTTTATTTGGCTCGCTTACTCAACGTCGGCTATTTCCGTTGGGTCTGGCTATGCCCTTTTTGCCGGGATCGTTGTGTTCATCGTCTATACCGGTTTTCGCGCACATACTGCCGGGCCAGACGACCCGCTGCTGGACGATGTTGCTGAATACGCTGGCGGTGGTCTGTCAGCGCGCACACTGTTGTTTTTGGTGTTCGGCCTCATCGGCTTACCTCTCGGCGCGCATCTCCTGGTGGAAAACGGTGCGGCGCTGGCCGCAGGTCTTGGGGTCCGGGACGGATTGATTGGATTGACCATTATTGCATTCGGAACTTCGTTGCCTGAATTGGCGACAGTTGGTGCCGCTGCCCTTCACAAAAAGTCAGATGTCGCGATCGGTAACGTCATCGGGTCCAACATCTTCAATCTATTGGCGGTTGGCGGGGCTGCCGGCATTGCTGGTGGGGCAACATTTGATCAAGCTTCACTCACGATAGACCAACCGATGATGGCTGCAGCAGCCATCCTCATTGCCGGGTATATTTTCACCCAGCGCAGTATCGGCCGGGTCAGTGGCGCGGCAATGACGCTGATTTATATCGCGTTTATCGCATTCTCGGCAGTTATGGCACGATGAGCACCCAGATTGCCGAAAACCAGAGTTCAGGAATCAGCCAACGCGCCGCATTGGTCACCGGGGGCGCAAAGCGTCTGGGGGAAGCGATGGCCCGCGCACTTGGCGATGCTGGGTTCAACGTCGCCATTCATTACAACACCTCAGCTGATGCCGCACAGGCCCTTGCGCAGGATATTTCGAAAAAGGGTGTTATCGCCGAACCGGTGGAGGCAGACCTTACCAAACCTGATGAGGTGGAAACGCTCATAAGCAGGGCGCGCGACGCCGTTGGTCCACTTAGCCTTCTGGTCAATTCAGCATCATTGTTCGAGAATGACGACATAAAAACCCTGACACGGGAAAGCTGGGATGATCACATTGGCGCAAATCTGTGGGCACCGCTAAAGTTAACCCAGAATTTTGCCGCACAAGCCGATGAAAACATTGATTACCTCGTAATCAACCTGATCGATCAGCGTGTTTTGAAATTAACGCCGCAATTCTTATCCTACACGACCTCAAAAGCAGCCCTATACACCCTGACACAAACCCTGGCCCAGGCTCTTGGCCCACAGGGCATTCGGGTGAATGGGATCGGCCCCGGGCCAACGCTTAAAAACAAACGCCAGTCAGATGACGATTGGGCCAAACAAAATGCCGCAACTGTGCTAGGTCGCGGCGCAACGCCAGCGGACATCGTTTCCGCGTTGATGTACCTTTTGAACGCGCCAGCGGTGACCGGCCAAATGATCGCCGTTGATGGGGGGCAACACCTCGCCTGGCAGACGCCAGACGTCTTAGTGAATGAATAGCACCCCAGCCGACAGCCAGACATCAACATCAGCCCGGATTCAAGCATGACGATCGCGCCCTCGACACCAGTCATTGAAACACAACGCACAGTATTTCTGCGCGGCCTGCTCGTTCACGCCCATATCGGGGCTTATGAACACGAATTAGACAGAGCACAGCCAGTCCGCATCGATCTGTCACTGGAAATTGCGCCGCAATTGACGTCCGTGGACGACGATCTGGCAAATGTTGTGTGTTATGATCGCATGGCGACGAACATTCAGGCGATCCTCGATAAAGGCCATATCAAGCTGGTGGAGACACTGGCAGAACAGATCGCGGCAATGGCCCTCGACCATCCGATGGTCCAGGCGGTCACCATAGACGTCGCGAAACTGGAAGCCATTGCCGCTGCGGATGCTGCTGGCGTGCAGATTCGACGTGCGAAAAAGGGCCTTGCAGGCTAATTTGACGCCGATCTGCACCGGCAATGCCATTGCGTGCGGGCGCTAGGCAGATTATACGCCGCGGCTGCGCCGCAAATGGTCGGCGGGACGCGATCCATGTACGAACAAACATATTCTTTCACGTTTGAGGCAGCCCATGCGCTCGCAACAAGCCCCCCTGCGCAGCAGAAAGCCGACACGGCAACAGGGCCGCACCCCTATGCGCGCCTGCACGGCCACAGCTTTGTTGCGACCATCATGTTGCAATCCGAAGAGCTCGGGGGCGATCACTGGGTTGCCGATTTTGCCGACGTGCGTGCCGCGTGTGACAAAGTCAAAAACGCGCTGGATCATCAATTGCTGAATGAGATTGACGGCCTGGAAACGCCGACGCTGGAAGTCTTGTCACGGTGGATTTACGATCGGCTGGCGTCTGATTTTCCAGCGATAGCAAAGGTCAGTGTTGCACGACCTACCTTAAGCGAAAGCGCATCCTTCGCAGCCAAGCGATAAACCCTAGAGATGATCAGCCGGCTTTGCGCCCCCATCTTGGGTGCTCTCCCCAGCACGCAGGCGAAAGTCAAACTCGGGGAAATCCAGGGCCATCATGGCGCGGGTTAAACCTGCAAGACCAACAAACACGCCAACACCGCTTAATAATAACCAGGCGGCAAAACGCCGACCAGACCCACCGTGCACCAGCACCGATCCGCGCGCATCGGCCGGATTCACAAAAACGCGGACACGCGCGCCCGGGCTCCGATCTGGCGGCGATCCAATATATCCGCGCGTGGTAAACGCAAGACGCGAACCCTGATAACTTTTGCCATCGACAAAATAAGCGTAACGCAGCTCATCCGGTTTGCTTGGGCTTAACACGACACCTTCAACCTGCATCCAACTCCCGCTGGCGCGGGCAGAAGCAAAGTCTTCAACCGCAGAGTATGCCGCCATGACGCCTGCCAGGGTGATCAAGCCGAAGGCAAGCGCAGCGCCTACAATCGGTGGTTTGTCGTTCCTAAATGACGACACGCCATCGTCTCTCCGTTACGCGGCCCCCTCACCGTCCCACGCCGCAGGTGCTCCATGCTCAAATAACCCCACCGATAGGCGCGCCAGCCCCCAACGCCACGAGGTCACTATTGCGCACCTCACGGGGTCGATTTGGGTTCGCGCCCACGCCTATACTATTTTTAATACCGCATTATGTCTTTATTGGGTGTTACCTGAAACGCGCCGATGCCAACGATTATTGATAACCAAGATATATCCGATACGCCGTCCCTGCGCGGTGCAGCGTTAATCGCCGATTATGTGAAACGCCTGCCGGCAAAGCCGGGCGTTTACCGCATGATCGGCGAAGAAGGCGACGTTTTGTATGTTGGAAAAGCCAAACAGCTGAAAAATCGTGTGTCGTCCTATGCCAAATCCGGCGGACATTCCAACCGCATCATGCGGATGATCTCCGAAACACGCGCGATGGAGTTCGTAGTCACGACGACCGAAACCGAAGCCCTATTGCTTGAAGCGAACCTCATCAAACAGCTAAAGCCGCGCTACAATGTCATTTTGCGCGACGACAAGACGTTCCCGCATATCCTGATCGCCGCTGACCATGATGCCCCTCAAATTCTGAAGCATCGCGGCGCACGAAAACGCAAAGGCGACTATTTTGGACCTTTCGCTTCCGCCGGCGCGGTTAATCGTACCCTGAATACTTTGCAAAAGGCATTTTTGCTCCGTTCCTGCTCCGACAGTGTTTACGAAGCACGCACCCGCCCGTGCCTTTTACACCAGATCAAGCGCTGCGCGGCACCATGCGTCGATCTTGTCAGCATTGAGGACTATCAAGGACTTGTTCACCAGGCCCAGAAATTCCTCGGCGGCGACCAGTCCATCCAGAAGTCCTTATCCCAGGAAATGGAAGCCGCCGCCGAAGCCCTCGACTTTGAACGTGCCGCGGGCCTGCGCGACCGGATCAGGGCACTGACATATATTCAGGGCACCCAGCATGTGAACGCTGACGACGTTCCCGAAGCGGATATTTTCGCCATCCACAAAGAAGGCGGCCATGCCTGTATTCAGGTTTTCTTTTTCCGCGCCGGACAGAATTGGGGTAATCACGCTTTCTTCCCCAAACACGACCGCGACGAAACGCCAGAGCGCATATTGGGCCCATTTATGGCCCAGTTTTATGATACGCGGCCGGCCCCCCGGCTCATCCTGGCTAATGTCATGCCGGATCAAAGCGCGCTCCTGAGCGAGGCCCTTGGCCTGCGCGCCGGTCGCAAGGTCGCAATTTCAACACCGTCACGCGGGTCAAAAAAAGACCTTACTGATAGCGCCGTCATGAATGCGCGCGAAGCACTGGCCCGACGGCTTTCAGAAAGCGCAAGCCAGCAAAAAAACATGCAGCGCCTGGCTGAAGTGCTGGAACTTGACGCCCCGCCGCAACGTATTGAAGTTTTTGATAATTCACATATTCAGGGCACGAATGCTTTGGGTGCAATGATTGTCGCTGGCCCGGACGGGTTTATTAAAAACCAATATCGAAAATTCAATATGAAGGCGGAAGAACTCGCGCCCGGCGATGATTTCGCCATGATGCGTGAAGTTTTGCGACGTCGCCTGATCCGTGTCCTCAAGGACGATGAACCGGCCACACGCCCGGATTTAATCATCCTGGATGGCGGCAAAGGGCAATTATCTGCCGTCCTGGAAACGGCCGCAGAGTTGGGCATTGATCCTGAAAACGACGGCCCGAAAATCATCGCCGTCGCAAAAGGCCGCCGTATAAATGCCAAGGGCGGAAAATCCGTTGACAGAACAGCGGGAGCCACCGGCGAACAGATTTTTCTGCCGGGGCGCGATCCGTTCCTGCTGGCACCAAATGACCCCGGCCTGTTTTTCATTCAACGCCTTCGGGACGAGGCACACCGTTTCGCGATTGGCGCGCACCGGGCAAAACGAAAAAAGGCAATAGCAGCGAATCCGCTGGACGAAGTGCCGGGCGTTGGTGCGGCGCGCAAGCGCGCTTTATTAAATCATTTCGGGTCAGCAAAGGCGGTTGCACGCGCCAAACCGCAGGATCTGGCCGCTGTTGACGGCGTGTCTGACGCACTCGCACAAAGGATTTATGACTTCTTTCACGGCTGATGGCGGCGGCAATTACCGCCGCGCGAAAGAGTGGACGAGTGGCGTATTTTGCCATAAGATTGGCGCCTTTATTGACTGAACAAATGGTCTATTGAATGAGTGGCCAGCGAGGTGAAACGCAATGCGGTCGAGATTTCGCCGCAATGCACACGCAAAATAAACGCCGATGACAATAGTTCGGTCCATAGCGCCTTTAGTTCGCGCAATCACATCTATGCTCGCAATCCGATCCGCTGCTGAGAACAACACGCTCCTGGTGCGCCTTAAAAAGCGACTACCGCGCGATCCGCGTATTCTGCAAATCCTTACGCTTTCGGGGTTGTTAGCATTTGGTATGTCAACGGATGTATTTGACATCCCGGCCACACACATAGCGGCCACCCTCACCGGAGCCATGGCGGCGCAATTAATAGGGTCCTTGCTCCATGCAACGCCATTTTGCCTACGCAGAGCCCTCTCATCGCCTTTACGTCACCGTGAAAATAGTAGGCACTGACGCCGGGCCGCCATAGTGGCATGACCAAAATAAGGGACATGACCGAAGTAAGGCTACCCCATTCGGAGAAGATGGCATGCGCCTGCTTCTTTGAGAGTGGAAGAATTTCACACCGGAACTTCCGGTCAGTTCATGAAAATTTGCGCCAACGGCCTTGGCGTTTAAGGTGGCGCTTGCTATGCGCGCTGCATCCATGCGTGATGCTATATCCGCGAGCAGCGAACGGGAACCACACATCATGACTGACGCGCGAATCATCGACGGAAAAGCCGTCGCCGCCGGCATCACTGAGGGCCTCAAATCAGAAGGTGCAGCCTTTGCAGCGGACTATGGTATCCCGCCCTGCCTTGCGGTTGTCCTGGTCGGCGACAACCCGGCGAGCGCTGTTTACGTCAAAAACAAGGGCCGCACAGCAAATAAAATTGGCTTTCGATCGGTGCAGAAAACCCTGCCGGACGATACCAGCGAGGCGGATCTCATTGCGCTGATAACGCAGCTAAACCAGGACGCCGAGATACATGGCATCCTGGTGCAACTGCCATTGCCGCCACATATCGACACCGGAAAAATCATTGAACTTGTCGCCCCCGCCAAGGATGTCGATGGGTTCCATCCGATAAATGTTGGCCGGCTCGGCGCTGGCGACATGGACAATGCCCTTATTCCCTGCACACCCGCTGGATCGATTGTTCTTGCCAAGGATGGGTATGGCGGCGATCTTTCAGGTGCGCATGCTGTTATCGTCGGTCGGTCAAATATCGTTGGCAAACCCGTCGCGCAGTTATTGCTCGCGGAGAATTGCACGGTAACGCTCGCGCATAGTCGAACCAAAGACCTGCCCGCCGTGACGCGTCAGGCGGATATCCTGGTCGCCGCCGTTGGTCGCCCGCAGATGATCAAACAAGACTGGGTTAAGCCCGGTGCCACGGTCATCGATGTCGGGATAAATCGCGTGCCAGCG
>SHAI01000045.1 GCA_004213235.1 Parvularculaceae bacterium | reverse complement strand
TTTATCAAGGCGGTGGACAATGCCCGGCCTTGCGACACCGCCAACGCCGGAGAGGGTGTCACCGCAATGAGCGATGAGGGCGTTGACCAATGTTCCTGTCCAGTTGCCGGCCGCCGGGTGAACGACCAGTCCAGCCGGTTTCATGACAACAATGAGGTGATCATCCTCAAAACGGACATCCAGCGGGATGGCCTCACCCTTAGGGGTTGGGGCGACAACCGGTGGTGGGGTCAGCGTGTAGGTTTCCCCTTCACGTATCCGCCAGGACGGATCGTTAAAAACATCATCTCCGCGGTTGAGCGCCCCCCCTTCAATGAGCGCCTTCAAACGCGAGCGGGTCAGACCCAGCTCTGCGGGATGGTCTGCCAACCATTTGTCGAGCCTTGTACCGCTATCTTCAGCGGCAACGGTTAAGGTGTGTCCTTGCCCGGCGGTGTGCGTTTGCGGGTTTCCCGTGCCCGGCGAGGCGGAGTTGTCTTGTTCTGATGTGTCACTCATGCACCCGCGGATGTCATGGGTGCGGCGTGCTGTCAAACTGAGGGGCGCGTAAAAGTGTGATTGAGCCGGACAAATGCCCCGCGAGCCACCGGTAATGCGGTGAAATAAACTTCGAAATTCCGGGCAAAGCCGGGGCGACCGGTCCGGCATGGACAAGCGCTGCACCCAGCGGCAAGATATCGCCAACAATTAGGGAGCGATCTTTTCATGCGCAAAGGGCTTTGGGCCGCACCGCTATTGGTGCTGGGTGCATTGGGTGTCGTGGGCTGTGATCATCGTGTCGATGGCAGCACAAAAGACGGCGTGAGTCATGATATGCTGGTGGGGGCAGATGACGATCCCGCCAACTGGATCTCCCATGGCCGGACCTATGACGAGCAGCGCTTCTCGCCGCTGGGTAGTGTGAATGCGGATAATGTCGGTGATCTGGGCCTCGCCTGGTTTGCTGATATGGACACCGCGCGCGGTCAGGAAGCAACGCCGCTCGTGCTCGATGGAAAGCTCTACATCACAACCGCATGGAGCAAGGTCAAAGCTTTTGACGCCGCAACGGGCGCACCCTTGTGGGACTATGATCCCAAAGTTCCCGGCGAAACGGCCGTCAAGGTGTGCTGTGATGTTGTAAATCGCGGCCTTGCCGCCTTTGGCAATTCACTTTTCCTCGGCACGCTCGATGGCCGTCTTGTATCACTCGACCGTGATACCGGTGAGGTCGAATGGGAGGTGGTGACGGTCGACCAAACCAAGGCGTATTCCATCACTGGTGCGCCGCGGGTGGTTGATGGCAAAGTCATTATTGGCAATGGCGGCGCAGAATTCGGCGTTCGCGGCTATATTGCCGCCTATGATGCTAAAGATGGCAGCGAGCTGTGGCGTTTCTACACCGTGCCGGATGGTAATGAGAACGGCGAAAGCCCGGAATATTTACAACAGGCTGCAGAAACCTGGAACACAGAAGTTCTGCGTGGATCGGATTCGATTGGCGGGGGCGGTACCGTTTGGGATTCGATGGCTTACGATCCTGACCTGAACCTTCTCTATTTTGGTGTCGGCAATGGATCTCCGTGGAACCGTGCCTATCGCTCTCCGGGTGAAGACGGCACCGGCGAGGGCGACAACCTTTATCTGTCCAGCATTGTCGCCATTAATCCGGATACGGGCGAATATGTCTGGCACTATCAGACGACACCGGGTGAGACCTGGGACTATACCGCCACGCAACACATTATCCTTGCCGATATCGAGATCGAGGGTAAAGCGCGGCAGGTGCTGATGCAGGCACCGAAGAACGGTTTTTTCTATGTGATCGACCGCGTGACAGGCGAGTTTATTTCTGCAGAAGAATACATCCCGCAGAATTGGGCCGAAGGGTTTGATAAGAATGGTCGCCCCATCTTCAACCCTGTAACAAGGATTGACAAAACAGGGCAGCCTGCCTTGGTCATGCCCGGCCCGCTCGGGGGGCATAACTGGCACCCGATGGCGTATCATCCAGACGAAAACCTAGTCTATATCCCCGCCTTTGAAGCGGCGGTTCTGTATGCGCCTGAGAAGGATTGGAAGCCGGATATGGGGCGCGGCTTTAATGTCGGCTTTGACATGGGCGCGGGCGACCTGCCGCCTGATCTTGGCTTCCGCCGTTCGGTTTACGAAACGGTGAAAGGTAAGCTGATGGCATGGGATCCGGTCGCGCAAAAAGCGCGTTGGGTGGTCGAGCATGCTGGTCCTTGGAATGGTGGCCTGTTGGCAACCGGTGGGAAGCTGGTGTTCCAAGGTAATTCCTCCAGTGAGTTCGCCGCTTACCATGCTGGCACGGGTGAAAAGCTTTGGAACTTCGCAGCGCAAACCGGGATTGTTGCGCCACCGATCACCTATACGGTGGACGATGAGCAATATGTGGCTGTTCTGGCTGGATGGGGTGGTGCCTATGCGATCGTTTCCGATGGCCATTTGGTGAATGATCAAGGGCCGGTGAGAAATATCTCGCGTTTGCTGGTGTTTAAGCTTGGCGCGGCAGCGGAGCTACCGAAGATGCCAGAGCTTGTGAACCTGCCGCTTGATCCCCCGCCCAGCCGCGCGTCAGCCGAAGTGATTGCGTTGGGTAAACAAAAGTACGCGCGCTATTGTTCTGTTTGCCACGGGCCAGGTGCCGTCGGCTCCACGGTCTTGCCGGATTTGCGGCGCTCAGGGGCGCTCGGCAATAAGGGTGTCTGGCAGGCCGTCGTGCAGGATGGGATCCTGACCGACAATGGTATGGCGAGCTTTTCAGGATCGCTGACCCCTGAGGAGAGTGACGCAATTCGGGAATATGTGATCCATCGCGCCAATGAGGACAGGGCACTGGAGACGGGTGACGCTGAGTAGATCGGGCGGTGCCGGGCTTTGTGTGGACGACCCTTCGCGTCGCAGCGCGCTCAACTTTACCGGGATCGTCAGTGGTGCCCGCGTTTTAGTCTAATTGAGATCAGGTAAGGTATCGGTCTCAATTTCTTCTGTTGGTGCGGAAAGACGCATTGGAATATGCACCCGGCGCCGGTCAGTGTGCAGTAGAATTTCTTCCTTTTGGAACCCGGCTTTGGCAAGCGTTGCGCGGCGCGGCTTTTGTAATTCGACCGTGCAGGGTGTTTGACACGCTCCATAGCCTTCAACTGTTAATTGTGCGTCGGCTGGCTTTGTCGTCACACTAATCAGTGTGCCGCCATTGGGGCCTGTCGTCTGACATCCAGTCAGAACAATGGCCGCGCCAATGGCTATTTTCCAGTTCCGGGATAGGTACAATTCCAACTTAGGCAATTTGATCATTGCGGGCGACCTCCATGGCTTTAAATGCGGTGTCTAAATCTGTAATCAGATCATTTGCCGCTTCCAGTCCGGCGTGAATGCGAAGCAGCGGGCCTTCTTCCTGCCATGGTTTGGCTGAGCGGTTGGCTTCCGGGTCGACTTCTATGCACAGGCTCTCAAACCCGCCCCAGGAGAAACCCATGCTGAACAAACGTAACGCATTGAAGAATGCTTTCAGCCCAGGCGTTTCAACCGGATGCAAAAGGACGCCAAATAATCCCGTGCTGCCGGTAAAGTCCCGTTTCCAGAACTGATGCCCTGGTGTTTGCTTGATTGCCGGGTGAAGTACCCTTTGGACTTCGGGGCGTTTTGTGAGCCATTTGGCAAGCTTTAGCCCGGTTTCCTGATGCATGGGCAGGCGCGCCATCAAAGTACGCATGCCGCGCAAGGTCAGAAATGCGTCATCGGCGGACACATTCGATCCGAGCTGCAAAAGGGAGTAGAAAATCTTTTTCGCGCTTGTTTCGTCGCAGCTTGTAATCGAACCAAGAAGACAATCTGAATGGCCACTTAAATATTTCGTGCACGCTTGAATGGAGACATCTGCACCATGGGAGAGCGGCTTGAAATAAACGCCGGCTGACCATGTGTTGTCGACAATCACTTTGGCGCCATTGGCATGTGCAACAGCGGCGATAGCGGGTAAGTCATGGACCTCGAAGGTCAGCGAGCTTGGGCTCTCGGCAAAAACGACTTTCGTTTTCGGTGTGATCAATGCGTCAATATCGGCCCCAATCGTCGGGTCAAAGAAGATCGTTTCTACATTGAATTTCTTCAAGAACTTCTCGGCGAATTTCCGGGTGGGGTCATAGACGCCATCGGACATTAAAACCGTGTCACCGGCTTCAACAAATGCCAATATCGCCGCCACGCAGGCCTGTAATCCGGAAGGGGCCAATCTGGTTTCCAGGCCACCTTCCAGGGCGGTTATGGCTTCTTCCAGGGCGCGGTGGGACGACGTGCCGAGCCGACCATAGGTAATTTTTCGTTTGCCTTCGATGAAATCATCATAGGTCGGAAAAAGGATTGTTGAGGTGCGTTCAACGGGTGTGTTGACGGGGTGTGCGGGGCGCCAGTGCGGCCTGCCCGCCGTGATCAGTTTGGTTTTATCATCCATAGTGTTTACGGGGTTCCAACGGCAGAAAGCTCATTCTAATTGTGGGTGTGGTTAAGTAACAAACGATAAATTTTGTCGGCGCGTCTGGGTCATGCGTCATCGATCAATTCAACCTGGCCAGATCGTTTGTCGAAGACGTTAAACCCAAGCTTTTGATAGAGCGGCAAGGCCGCAGGATGGTCAAGTGTACACGTCTCAAGCATGACGCGAACCGGCTTCAGCTGCCATGCAAGGTCAATGCTTTGTTTGAGAAAGTAGCGGCCGAGACCTTTGCCGACATAATCCGGGATGAGGCCGAAAAATTTGATTTCTACCTCGGTGCCAGCGCGGTTATCGATTTCCGTAAAGCCTGCCGGTGCGCCCTCATAGTACAAAACATAGATGTAGACGTTCTCATCGGTGATGATCCTCTTCAATTCGTCATCTGTCAGGCGTTTGCGGCTTACCCAGTGATAGGGGTCGCCGACGGTGGCATAGAGATAGCGGTAATAGTGGACCGTTGGCTTGCACACGCGCAGTATCGCGATCTGGCCCCGAGGCATGGCGACGGGCTTTGAGGGCGGGCGTTCGCATTGCTCCAGATAGGTGATCGTAACGTCAAGCTTCGTGCCCATTCTGGTGTCCTAAATTCCTTGCGACTTGCGTGGGGCAAGCCGTTACGACCGGTAATGTAGCGGCGTATTTTTCAAGCCCCCATTCAGCCCACGATCCGTCATATAATGCGTGGTGCCCATGGCCCGTCAATTCCAACGCTAAAATGAGGATGGCCGCCGTAACCCCGGAACCGCAGGTCGCAATGACGTTTTCGCCGGATACGACGCCCAATTGGTCGAAAACCTCTACAAGATCGGTGCGACGGCGCATGGTGCCCGCTTCGGTCAGAACACTGGCAGAGGGCAGGTTGATGGCGTTTGGCATCGCGCCTGCGCGCAGGCCCGGACGCGGCTCCGGAGCATTGCCGAGAAAACGGGCGCTGGGGCGCGCGTCCAAAATGACAGCGCGCGGGTCGGTTGGCTGGCACGCTTCAAGGACGTGTTCTTTGCCGGCGACCTTGAAACCCGGCATTGATGCGGCGTCTGTCACTACTGCGTCTGGCACCACGGCATCTGGCACCACGGCATCTGTCACCACGGCGTGTGAGGGCGCGGCGCATTCGGGCTCCGGCGGTAGAGACCGGATGGCTTCAGCCATTTGTTCGTCCAGAACGTGACCAGCCGCGCACCAGGCTGGCAAGCCGCCATCCAACACCTGAACATTCGGGTAACCCATGACCCGAAACGTCCACCAGACCCGAGGGGCAGAGAATATCCCAGCATCGTCATAGATGATTATGGTATCATTTCGCGTGACGCCAAGTCGTCTTACTGCATCGTCAAACTGCGCGCGGGTGGGCAGCATATGCGGTAAGTCGCTCGCCTGATCGGCAATCGCATCCAGGTCAAAGAACACCGCGCCGGGAATGCGACGCTTTTCGAATGCGGCCGATGCCGGGGCCGCTGCGGGGGCTAATCGCCAGCTCCCGTCTATCACTTTAACGCCTTGCGCACTGATGATCTCGCTCAGCGCATGGGCAGAGATCAGCGGGCCCTTATGTGCGTGCGCTTTGCCTTGGTTCATGTATCCAACCAGGGCGGGGTGGGAAGCCCTTTTGATCGCAGGAAATCGGGATTGAACAGTTTCGATGCGTAGCGATTTCCGTAATCGCACAATATCGTCACGATTGTATGTCCGGGGCCCAGCTCCCGCGCCAGCCGGATTGCACCCGCGATATTGATCCCCGCAGATCCGCCCAGGCAAAGCCCTTCTTCCATGACCAGCGCAAAGACGATGCGAAGCGCTTCTTCGTCAGGAATGCGGAATGCACCGTCAAAATTTAGCCCTTCTAAATTCGCCGTGACGCGCCCCTGGCCAATGCCTTCGGTGATGGAATCGCCCTCGCTTTCAAGGGTGCCCGCCGTGACCCAGCTGAAGAGTTTGGCTCCATAAGGATCAGTCAGATAGCATTTAACATTGGGGTTTTTCTCTTTCAGTGCGAGCGATACGCCCGCAAGCGTTCCCCCTGAACCGACCGCACAGGTAAACCCGTCAATTTTGCCATCGGTCTGCGCCCAAATTTCCTGGCCGGTCGTGGCGTAATGGGCGTGCCGGTTTGCGGTATTGTCGAACTGGTTCGCCCACAAGACGCCATTGGGTTCGTGCGCACTTAGTTTCTCTGCAAGGGCACCGGAATAGCGAACGTAATTATTCGGGTCAGAATAAGGTACAGCGTCGACTTCAATCAGCTCGCCGCCGAGAAGTTTAATTGCTTCCTTCTTTTCAGCGCTTTGCGTGCGCGGGAAAACAATTTTGATTTTATACCCCAGAACCGATCCGACGAGCGCCAGCCCAATGCCGGTATTTCCGGCGGTGCCCTCTACAATCGTGCCCCCAGGGCGCAGCTCACCGCGCGCTTCAGCATCGCGGATTATGCCCAATGCGGCACGATCCTTTACGGATTGGCCCGGGTTTAGGAACTCAGCCTTGCCTAGTATCAGACAGCCAGTTTCTTCCGAGGCACGTTTTAGTTTGATCAACGGTGTATCGCCGATCTGTGTAAGGATATTTTCGCCGTAAAGCATAGCAGCAACTTTCGCGACGCGGTGCCATTTCGGCAAGCGCGCAAATCAAAACAATCGTTCGACTGCTAGCATATAGTGAAACTTGCTCGCAATGAGTAGGGGGCTCAAGCCTTTGTTATGGCAGCCTGGCAGACATCGGTTGTCTTGGCGCGAAACCCGGCCTCGCAATAAGCCAGATAAAACCGCCAGAGTTTGTTGAAATGATCATCAAAGCCCATCGGTTTGATATCCTGCCAACTGGCAACAAAACGCTCGCGCCATTCTGCCAGTGTCCGCGCGTAGTCATCTCCAAATGTCTCGACATTGCGCCACCGCAAGCCAGCACTTTCAACATG
Organism: Parvularculaceae bacterium; assembly: GCA_004213235.1. Classification (GTDB taxonomy): domain Bacteria; phylum Pseudomonadota; class Alphaproteobacteria; order Caulobacterales; family Parvularculaceae; genus MED-G105. The sequence continues at coordinate 5,798 of SHAI01000045.1, read as the reverse complement.
CGCCTGCAATTGCGACGGGCTTGGTAATACGCCGCCGGGGAAAATATATCGTTGAATGAAATCCACCGACTTCAGATAGTGGTCGAACATCCGGTCGGCGATGGTGATAACCTGCAGACCAGCAACGCCCCCCGGCTTCAGAAACTCTCGTACTTTGGAAAAATACGTTGGCCAATATTCTTTGCCGACGGCTTCAAACATCTCAATTGATGCGACCTTATCGAAAGAACCATCCATGTCGCGGTAATCGGTAAGCTTAAACTGTACCCGGTCGGAAAGCCCTTCACGGAAAATACGCTCCTGGGCATAGTTCAACTGTTCCTTTGACAAGGTGAGCCCGGTCACGCGGGCCCCGCGATGCTTTGCTGCGTATTCGGCAAAACCGCCCCAACCACATCCGATCTCCAGGACCTGGTCATCTGGCTGCAAGTCAATAAAATCAGCCAGATTGCTATATTTATTGAGCTGGGCGGCTTCCAGATTATCAGCGGGCGCAAGAAATTTTGCCGAGGAATATGTCATTGTCGGGTCCAGCCATTTCTCGTAGAAGGCATTACCGAGATCATAATGGGCAGAAATGTTTCGGCGTGAACCCGTCAGCGTATTTCGGTTCAGCCAGTGGCGCACCTGCTCTGTAACACCGGAAAAAACTGAACCATCAAACGCATCCGCAATATGGTCGGCGTTGCGGGCAAATACATAAAGGCAGTCAGCAAGGTTTGGTGTTTCCCAGTCGCCTGCGGCATATGATTCAAAAAAACCAATATCGCCGCCGAAAACGGTGCGGCGTGCAAAGGCAAAGCGCTTGATATCAATCACCGCGCGCGCATCCGTTTCTTCCTGACCCTTATAACTCAAAATTTGACCATTGGGCAGTATCAGGTCGAGCGAGCCATATTTTAGACGGCGTGCGACACCCAGTAAAATCTGAAATGATGGGGAGTTCCAGCCCCTTGGTGTTTTGGAACGCGATATGGCGGTATGTTGTGTCATTCGTCAGTCTCTCGACTATCTGCTATTTCTATCTGAGCGCAGTAAGTTTACTCAATCAAGAGCTTTTCACCGTTGCATAGGCATCCAATGCCCGTTGGCGGCTTGTCTGCAAATCCACGATCGGCTTGGGGTAGGTTTGATCAAGGGTGATATGCGCCTCATCCAGTATTGCGTGCGATGCCTTCCAGGGGGCGTGAATATACTTGTCGGGAAGCTCCCGAAGCTCCGGAATATATTTACGGATATATGCGCCCGTCGGATCAAATTTTTCCGATTGGGTGACAGGGTTGAATATCCTGAAATAAGGCGCAGCATCCGCACCTGATCCAGCAACCCATTGCCAGCTCGCGGTATTGCTTGCCGCGTCAGCGTCGACAAGTGTATCCCAAAACCATCGCTCGCCCTCGCGCCAGTCGATCAGGAGGTTCTTGGTCAAAAAGCTGGCGGCGATCATCCGTACCCGATTGTGCATCCATCCGGTTCGCCAAAGCTGGCGCATGCCAGCGTCAACAATGGGAATACCAGTTTGGCCTTTGGTCCATCTCTGGAACAGATGGTCATCATCTCGCCAGGGGAAATTAGCAAAATTTGGTTTTATGGGCGTAGTTTGAATGTCCGTATAGTGATAGATTAGATTATAACTGAACTCCCGCCAGGCAATTTCTGACAGGAATGTCATCGCGCTTTTTTCGATGATATTCCCTGCGGATATCTGCGCGTGGACGGCGTTCCAAATCTGCAGTGGGCTGATTTCGCCAAATGCAAGATGGGGCGATAGTCGGGATGTACGTTCCAGGTCCGGCCGGTTGCGATCCGTGTCATAAGTATCAATGGTGCTGGCTACAAAATCTCTGAGCGCCTTGTGGGCACCGATCTCTCCGGGCACCCAGCTATCAGGAAATTCCGCCGCCCAGTTCGGCGCGGTCGGCAATAACCCCCATGGGTTTGAACCGGTGCCTTGCGTGTGGATGTCTTTGGCGAGATCTTTAAAGCTAGCATCAAGCTCTGCGGTAATTTCTGCGCGCGATGGGCCAAGGCGCTGCATCGCGCGCCAGAACGGCGTGAACACGCGGTAAAATGCGCCCGCACCGGTTTCCGTTTCCCAGGGTTCGCGAATGAGCGCGCCATTGAAACTATTGACGCTCACCCCGGCACCTTGCAGCGCGGTTTTCAAATATCTATCGGTTTCGATCCCATCGGGATCATAGCGACGATTCCAAAAAACGGTTTTCGCGCCAATTTTATCGACGAACTGGGGGACGATCTTGCTGGCCGGGCCATGCATCACCACAAGCGTGCCGCCCAGTGCCGATAAAGACTTCTGCAAAGCCACCAATGAATGATGCAGCCACCATCTGCTAGCGCCGCCCGCCGCGAACGCTCCGGTGTTGTCTAAAACGAAAAGGCAAACAAGCGGTGCACCGGAGCGCGCCGCAGCATGGAGCGCGGGGTTATCCTTGATGCGTAAATCGCGTCGAAACCAAACCAGAGCCGGGGGATTTGTCATACACCGAAATACGTCACGAGATCCCGCTTAGATCCACCAAGGGCAGACCTTTTTTGAGTGGCCATTCTGATGAACAATCGCCCGGCACAACTTGCCGCTCGGAAGACTTTAGTGCGCTGCAATAATGTTTTTTCCTCTCCGGGCGAAGGTATCTCCATTGGCCTTCAAGCTTGCCTGGCGCGATTTGATGGCGCGGGTTAGGCTAATTTATTTTTCAAGAACGCGCCGAAATCCTCTTTGAAATCCGGGCGGTCCAGCGCCATTTCCACATTCGCCTTAAGCCAACCCAGTTTTGATCCACAATCGTGAATTTGGGTCTGGCATACACATGCGTGAAAGGCTTGCTCATTGTTCAGAACGTTCATGGAATCCGTTAGCTGAATTTCTCCGCCCGCACCTTTCTCCTGGGACGCCAATAGGTCAAATATTTCTGGCTGCAGAAGATACCGACCAATAATGCGATAGCGAGACGGGGCGACTTCAGGTGCCGGTTTTTCAACCATGCCCGTCATCTCAATAAGATTGCCTTTGGTCTCGCGCGGAGAGATGACACCATATTTGCTTGTCTCTTCAAGCGGCACCTCTTCCACGGCGACAAGGTTTCCGCCTACCTCATTGTACGCATTGACAAGTTCGGTAATAAACCCGGGGCCTCGGCCGGAAATTTCATCGGGAAGCGCAATCGCGAAAGGCTCATTGCCAACAAGATTACGCGCGCACCAGATCGCATGCCCCAGTCCCAACGGTGCCTGCTGGCGTGTGTAAGAAACGCTCCCCGCGGCAGGCTTGGCATCAAGCAGACTGTCAAGGAGTTCAGTCTTGCCCTTGTCGCGGAGCGTCGCTTCCAGCTCAAACGAGTGATCGAAATAGTCTTCGATCGCCCCTTTGCCGCGACCGGTCACGAAAATTATATCTTCCAGGCCAGCGGCTTTGGCTTCCGCCACGACATAGTCAATGAGCGGGCGGTCAACGACGGGAAGTAATTCTTTGGCGATTGATTTCGTTGCAGGCAAAACCCTGGTGCCCAGGCCGGCAACAGGAATAACGATTTTTCGAACGGGCTTTGTCACCGAGAATGTCTCCTTACGCGTTTGCAGCAATACGGCTATTTGGGGACCTTATGGATGGGGCTTTCCGGAACGTCCACAATATTGTCGATGGGCTCAAGAATGGTGTCTTCTTCGCGGCGTTTAACGGACAGTGACGCAACCCGCAGCGCCGCGTTCTTCGACAGGTCGTGATAAAATAGATTGAAAGGTTGCGGGTGCCATTTGCGACCGAACCAGCGATCATGGCGTAGAAACAAATTGTCCGGACGTGGGACAATCAAGACGCCGCGATCGCAACTCGCCTGAATTGATTTGGCGATTTTCGGCGGTGTTTCTGCAAGGCCAAGCCCCGTTGCCGATGCGGCACCATCATGGTCTAAGATGCTCGGCGCGACGCTGTTCACCCGCCAGTCTAACGGATTGACGCAGACGAGATCGGGATTGTTGGTCGAGACCAGATTATCATTGCTTTCCCAGATAATGGCCCGCTTGCGGTCGCGTTCTATCTCGTCGCGGAACACGCTTTCAAAATGATTGTATGCAACCACGCACCGAATACTGCGCTGGTCCTGACACAAGGGGAGGGTGTCGGGGGTGTCGCGCCAGCTATCAGCGGTCATTGGCGTGTCGATTATGTAGGCCGCGGCCAGTTCTTTGCGCAGCGCGTTGTCGGTTCCTGAAAAGTAGGTCCGCAAAAGGCCGGCAACGTGCAGGCCGCCCTGGCCGTAGCCAACGAGCATCAGTGGCCGCCGCGGGTCTCGCTGCGTCAGGAATTTCTCGAATGCGCGTGAGACGTCTTTGAATGCGCGTAAACGAGCGGCAATCCCGTCATATTTGTGGGTGAAATAAACCGCCTTCGTTGCCTGCCTGTATTGGGGGGCGGATATGTGTGCGATGCGCGCAAACGGGCCTGCTTCGTTATGTAATGCTATCCGTTTGAGTTCGTCTTGCGATTCTGCGTCGTCGATTGGTGCGTTCCAGAAGTTCATGGACCGATACGTCGTTGAGTGGACGTAAAAGACATCGGCCAATTTGGTGCCCGGCCCGTCGGGTAGGGCAAGCCAGCTTTCAGGCAAGTCATAGTCAGGAGGGGCAGGCGTCGCGGCGATTTGAAACGGCGTTTTCGGCTTCATGAAGAAGCGTGCCAGATTGTCCTGAAACGCGAATATGGCGACGGCGACCATGATGGTGCCTAAAATACCCCCTAATGCAGCGGTCAATCGAAATATCATTCGGCGATCAGATCCGTTTCGTTCCCTGGGCTTTTGGTATCCTAAATCGAGGCAAGACTGCAAACGTGTTTGTACGCCACCTGCGGCAAGGCTAATCGACACGCTTTTCCCTCGCCAAGGGATGGTAGGGAAGGTAACGCAAAATTTAGGAAATCTTTTTCGAAATATAACCCACGTCGTGCCAGACTCCCGCTTGAACGATGGAGCAGGAATGGCCAAATGGACCATAGCTGGCGATGGTGGCCGATAAGCAAGAGTAGTTCAGATGCAAGACAAGACACCCCATGGTGACTCCGGGAAACGCGCGGCCGATCGGCCACGTGACCTTATAAAGCCGCACCGGCAGACATTTTTCGGCGGATTATGGTCTAGTTTTTTGGCCGGTATCGTTGTCATCGCGCCGATCGGCATTACCGCCGCGATTGTCTATTGGTTTGTTACCGGGCCGATGACGCGCCTTGATACCTTCGTCAAAAATTTCCTGCCAGCGGGCGATGGCAATGTCGAAACGCTCACGCGCGCCATCCCGGGATTTGGCGTTTTCATCGCCATTATCGCCATTGTACTGCTTGGTGCTTTTGCAAAGAATTTCATCGGGCGCGCGTTTATTCGCGTCGGTGAAGAAGTATTTGATTCTGTGCCCGTCGTTCGCACCTTCTATCGTTTTTTCAAAAACGTCTTTGAAACGGCACTCCAGCAGTCTGATCGCTCGTTCAAAGAAGTTGCGTTGGTGGAATATCCGCGCCCTGGTGCATGGGTCATGTCGTTCGTTGTCGGGGAAACCAAGGGCGAGGTGAAAGAAATTTTGAATGAAACCGGTGATCAACTGACGAGTATCTTTGTGCCGACCGTGCCGAACCCGACGTCGGGGTTTTTGCTCTTTGTACCCCGCTCCCAACTCAAACCCCTTACAATGTCTGTAGAAGACGCGGCAAAAGTGGTCTTCTCCCTGGGGCTGGTCATGCCGGAATCGCCCTCTAGCGAGGAGGCTGTGCAACGCTTGGAGAGTGCCGCCGC
>SHAI01000044.1 GCA_004213235.1 Parvularculaceae bacterium | reverse complement strand
CCGATCGCCAGCGGGAACAGCATAAAGGTCGCCGCATTTGCGGTGTAGAGGATCGATCCAAGAACCATGGTCGCGGCAACCGTAACAACATAGGTCTCAAACAAATCCGCTGCCATGCCAGCACAGTCGCCAACATTATCGCCGACATTGTCCGCGATCGTTGCGGCGTTGCGTGGGTCATCCTCAGGGATACCAGCTTCAACCTTGCCCACCATATCGCCGCCAACGTCAGCGCCTTTGGTGAAAATACCGCCGCCCAGACGGGCAAACACGGAAATCAGCGAGGCACCAAGGGAGAGTGCGACGAGGCCGTTTACGACCGTCCGGCTTTCCGGTGCTGCACCGATAAGTCCGGTCATGATCGCGTAGTACCCGACAAGTCCCAAAAGCGCGAGGCCGGCAACGAGCATGCCGGTTACGGCACCGGCGCGGAACGCAACCGACAAGCCTTTATCAAGGCTCTGGCTTGCGGCTTCAGTTGTGCGAACATTTGCACGCACCGACACCAGCATCCCAATAAAGCCCGCCAGCCCTGATAAAATCGCGCCCAAGGCGAAACCAACTGCCGGAATTAGACCAAGAACAACAAGCAGGATCAAAAAGACGACAACACCTGCGATGGTGATGGTCGTGTACTGCCGGTTGAGGTATGCGGTCGCACCTTCCTGGATTGCACCCGCAATTTCTTTCATTCTCTCATTGCCGGCTGGCAGTGCCATTACCGACCGGATTGTAAATACGCCGTAGAGGATGGCGAGAAAACCCGCCCCTACGATCAGCGCAAGGCTCAAAGACATGTCGTTCCTTTCCCGATTCCGGGCCACGACGCGTCCCGCCGTGGTCTTGTTGTTAAAAAGCGTTGATCGCGTCGATCACTGGGGTCGGTAACGATGTTCCGCTTCGATGCTGGTTAGAATTGGATATGCTGAGGAATCTGGCCGACATGGCCGCCGCGCACTTGGGCGCACGCGCACGCTTCAATCGACCCCCAAACTGACGAGCGGAAACTTGCAAACACCAAAAAGAAAATCAATAGAAACTTGACTCGTCGGGCTTTTTCATATCAGCGAAACGCGCAAAAGATGCGGTGCTAGTATGTAACGCTGGCAAATAAAGCGTGACATTGTTCGCACGGCCGGCAGGTTCATGGCCGCAAAGGGGTGATTTTACCGGCACTCCGGGATAAAAGGGTTTCCCTAATGACAGAATTTCGCCGTCGCCACGGTGACACGACCGTTGGCGAGAAGCGGGGGCGTAAACGATGAGAATAAACGGCTCGGATAGTGCTTCCAACGCCGCAGTACCCAATGGCGGCGCGTATTCACCGCCCTTCGCAACCCTGCTGGAAGCAATCGAAGCTGCAGCAGCCACGGACCGCGGCTATCGTTTTTTCGATGTTCGCGGGAAGTTGGCCAGGTCGCTGCCCTATGCAGAGCTTGCACAAAGGGCGCGCTTCCTGGCGGGCCGACTCGCCTCACGCTTCGAGCGTGGCGCGCGTCTTGCCCTTGTCGCCGAAACCGGTGCTGACTTTTTGACGACTTTCATGGCGTGCCAGTACGCGGGAATGATCCCGGCACCCTTGCCACTGCCGGTCAATCTCGGCGGCAAAGAAGGCTATCTCAATCAGATCCGGCTCATGACCGTAGGTGCCGGCGCAGCGGCGATCATCGGCCCGGAATCCTTGAAAGGCTTCCTCGTTGAAGCGGTCGAAACATTGCCAGACGTTGTTGCCATGAGTTTTGGCGAGCTGGAAACCGCCTCCAATGACGATTCCGCGGCCGTGCCGTTTGGCCCGGGCGAGGACTGCTATATTCAATATTCCTCCGGTTCCACTAGCGCGCCCAAGGGCGTTATTGGCACCCAGCGCACGGTCGCCGCCAATCTTTTCGGGATCACACGCTATGGCCTTGACCTGCAGCCAGAAGATCACGCGGTAAGTTGGCTACCTCTTTATCATGATATGGGCCTGATCGGCTTTGCCCTGTCGCCGCTTTATTGCGGTATGGGCGTCGATTACATGGCAACGTCGGATTTTGTGCGGCGGCCACTGATGTGGCTGCGTCTGATTACAGAATATAACGCCACCGTAACCTACAGCCCTTCGTTCGGCTACGAACTGGCCGCAAAACGCTCTGCGCGCGCAGAAGAAGGCGCTATTGATCTTACAAAATTACGCGTCGCGGGCATCGGCGCGGACATGGTGCGTCCGGAGGCCCTGGACGCCTTCGCCACCGCGTTCGCCCCGCACGGCTTTGACGCCGGCGCATTTTTGCCAAGCTACGGCATGGCCGAAGCGACACTGGCGATTACTTTCACCAAAGTCGGACAGCCGATTGAGGTCGACCAGGTCGATATGCGTCATCTCAACCGTTCCGGCATTGCACAACCTGCCTCCGCGGTTACGTCAAAAGAGAACCAGCGAAGCTTTGTCATGTGTGGCACGCCACTGCCCAATCACGCACTGGAAGTTCGTGGACCGGAAGGCGACCCACTATCGGAGCGCGAGGTTGGCCGCATCTTCATCAAAGGGCCGAGCCTCACGCCTGGCTATTTCCGGAACCCTGATGCAACCGCAGACATGTACCATGGTGAGTGGCTTGATACGGGCGACATGGGTTATATGTTGGACGGACAGATCGTTATCACCGGACGGGCAAAGGATCTTATAATCCTGAACGGCCGAAATATCTGGCCGCAGGACATTGAATGGGCAGTTGAAGAAACGCCAGGCGTCCGGAAAAATGGCGTGGCGGCGTTCTCGGTCGATGATGGCAGTAATGAACGTATTGTCGTGGTTATCGAACGGCGTGGCGGCATGGACGCCGACGGGCTGGCCGACTTAAAACGTGACATCTCAAAAACGATCCAGACAGCTGCTGGCGCACCAGCAGAGATTGTCCTCGCGCGGCCGCATTCAATGGTCATGACTTCATCGGGCAAGCTATCCCGCGCGAAAGTGAAGCAAAAATATCTCAGCGGCGCGTTCGACACCAGTCACGACGGGCCGGCGAAAGTTGTCGCGGAAGCTGGCGTGTGAATGGCAGCGGGTTAAGCAATCTTGCATCGAAACGTATCGCGATAACCGGCGGTACGGGCTTTGTCGGTGGCCATCTAATTGACAGGCTGGTTAGCGAGGGTGCGCAGGTGCGCGCCCTTGCGCGTAATCCTGCAAAATTGGGGTCCCGCGCAGATGCGGTGGATATCATCACTGGCGATCTTGGCGATGCCGATGCGCTCGGCGCGCTTGCTGCGGGGTGTGATGCCGTCATTCATTTGGCGGCGATGACCCACGCGCTCAGCCGGGACGATTTTCGTGCGGCGAATGTCGAGGGCACCGCACGGGTTGCCACCGCAGCAGCATCCGCGGGTGCGTTACTGGTTCACATCTCGTCAATCGCGGCACGCGCACCAGATCTTTCCGATTATGCCTGGTCAAAGGCTGAAAGTGAAAAGGCAGTTGCAAGCACATACGCCGAACAAGCCCAAGAGGGTGCCCCCGGCTGGATCTGCCTGCGCGCACCAGCAATTTATGGCCCTGGCGATGAGGCGACGCTGCCCTATTTCAAGATGGTGAAGCTGGGTATTGCGCCCGAGCCCATGATGTCGCCGCCAGGACGTGCCTCATTCCTTTATGTCGATGACGTCATCGCCGCGATCATATCATCCATGAGCACGCAAGCCGGTCGGATTTACGAAATCGGTGATGAAAGCCCCGAGGGCCATAGCTGGGCGGAAATCGGCATTGCTCTTGGCGCTGCCTTCGGCAAAAGACCGTTCGCACTCAAGGCACCGCGTCCGTTATTAGAGGTTCAAGCTGGCATAGCAGAAGGCATTGCACACCTGCGCAACGAGCCGACTTTCGTCACGCGCGGGAAGATAGCGGAGTTTTTTCACCCGGATTGGGTCGCCAGAGACGGATTATTAAGCGACGCTACCGATTGGCATCCCACAACGCCCCTCGAAGAAGGGTTTGCAAAAACACTAAAGTGGTACCAAGAAGAAGGTCTACTATAGCCCCGGAAGGCGGCTTATCAGGCAGGAGGAAAAAGCATGGCCGGAGACGGTTCGAGCATTCAGGAAGACGATGATCTGGTCTTTCGAAAAATTTGCAGCCTTCTTGATCCGTTGAACGAGAAGGGTGTCAAACTGACCCGTGCAACAGACCTTGTTGCTGATCTTGAAATTGATAGTGTCACCGTTCTCGACGTCGTTATGGACATTGAGGACTGTTATGACATCTCGATTCCGGTAAATACGATCTCTGAAACGCGCGCCATTGGCGAGCTTGTTGACGCCATACATCAGATCAAGAAAGAACAAGCTTAGAGCCATGGGCCTTTTCGATAAATTTGAAAAAACCGCAACACTATACAACGGACTGGAAGCTGCAGGGCGCAATCCATTTACTGTCGTGATGGAGGAAGTCCTGGGGCCGACGCGCGCAAAGATCCGCGGCCGCGAAACCGTCCTTGCTGGCACGCATAATTATCTTGGCCAGACATTTGAGCCAAGCGCGATCGAAGCAGGGCGCAAGGCGCTGGCCGAAGACGGCACTGGGACGACCGGCTCCCGCTTCGCCAACGGGACATTCTCCGGGCATAAAGCGCTGGAAGAGGACATTGCGGCCTATCTTGGCCTTGAGCACTGCGTGGTATTCTCGACCGGCTATGTTGCGAATCTTGGCGCGATTGCTGGCCTCGTCAATCCGGCAGAGGACGTTGTTCTCATCGATGCCGATTGCCACGCCTGCATTTACGATGGCTGCCAACTTGCGGGAGCGCAAACAATCCGGTTCCGCCACAATGACCCGGAAAGCCTCGATAAGCGCCTTGCCCGCGTACCGGCGGAAACCAAGGGCAAGCTCGTCTGCATTGAGGGCATGTACTCCATGTATGGCGACATCGCGCCGGTGAAGGAATTTGTTGAGGTCGCCCACAAGCACGGTGCCTATTTGCTTGTCGATGAGGCGCATTCCTTTGGAATCTATGGCGAAAATGGCCGCGGCGTCTCCGAAGCGGACGGCGTTATGGACCAGATTGATTTCTATTCCGGTACGTTTTCAAAGGCCCTTGCCTCGATCGGGGGATTTGTTGCCTCCCGCCATAGGGAGGTTGATTATCTGCGGTTCGGCTCGCGGCCCTACAAATTCACGGCCTCACCATCACCGGCCAGCATCGCCACTGCCGGTGCGGCATTGGAAAATATTGCCGGCGATGCCTCAATCCGTGCCCGCCTCTGGGACAACGCCAACCGAATTCATGCTGCCTTTACACAGCTTGGCTTTCGCATACCGGCACCGTCTGCGCCAGTGATTTCAATTCTATTCGATAGCGAAGAGGCGGCATTCAACGCCTGGAATTTCCTGCTTGAGCAGGGGCTGTACGTGAATATGGCAATCCCGCCGGGCACGCCAGGCAAGGAATCTCTCCTGCGGCTCGCGGTGTCGTCAGCACACACTAATGACGATATCGACCGAATTGTGACCGCCTATCACGCGCTTGCTTCATCCCTGCAACAAGCGCCAATTGCATCGGCGGAATAACGCGCGCCGTTCTCAAAACCGCAATCATGGCATAGAGCTTGCGTTCGAATAGATTTGCGCCCAAGTTTTGACCTATTGCGATGATAGCTCTCCATGGGTGGGTGCCTGTAAAGGGTGCTACCAAACAAAACACATCGCGGAGGGCTGAAAACGGCGGAGCGCAAACGCGTTTTCTCAATAACAAAGAAAAAGAAATAGCGTGTCTAAACATGTTTTTACGTGACCGAAACGACCATTACAAAACAAGGGCGATAGGTAGTGGGCCTTGTGTCGGAAGCATCGGTTATAAAAACCAGCAAAGTTCAGAGTGAGTAAGAAGAAAATGCGAATGCCCGCAACAAAAACCATCACCGTGGCGCTGGCGGCGACCGCTTGCCTGATGACGACGGTTCCCGCCGCAGGAGAACAACGGGCAAGAGAACAAGGGGTCGAACAAGCAGGCGACCCAAACACCGCCCCCAAGATAGAGGCCGGCATTGATCATGTGAGCTGTATCGGGGGCAAAAACGAAATTCGAATTAGGATTGACGGTCTCGAAAAAAGCGTCGGCCTGATGACCGCTGATCTTTATCGAAATGACCCTGACGGGTTTCTGAAGCGGACCGGCCGAATTGCGCAAGTCAGGTTCGCCGCAAAGGCACCGCAAACGGCATTCTGCATGCGCACGGCAGCGCCAGGTGATTACGCAATCGCCGTATATCATGACGAAAATGCAAATAAGACATTCGATAAGAAAGCGTTCGGCTTGCCAGCGGAACCGTATGGCATCTCGAACAACCCCATCATTCGGTTTGGTCCGCCATCTGTAGACGAAGCACTTTTCAACGTCACCGCAGAAGGTGCGGATGTCAGAATCAAATTACGGAACTAAATCCACAGGAAAAATAACCCTTGAGGTACCCCCATGGGACAACCGGATGCACTCAATATAATTGCCGTTGAGGGGAAGGCCGGCCGAAAACGTTTTATGGCGGCTGGCAAACCCGCCTATGAGGGGGATCCGAATTATATTGCGCCCCTCGAATTTGAGCTTAATGATCGCCTCAACCCGTCCGTTAATCCGACACTAAAAGCAGCCGACCACCAATTGTGGATCGCCGAACGCGGCGGCATGCCCGTAGGGCGCATTGCGGCGCTGGTAAACCCGCTTCACCTGGAACGTCACCAGGACGAAACGGGTCATTTCAGCTTTATCGACGGCATCGACGATCCGGACGTGTTCAAAGCATTGCTTGCAACCGCAGAAGATTGGTTGCGTGCACGCGGCATGAAACACATTGCCGGGCCATTCAGTTTCTCCGTAAACGAAGAAGTTGGCCTGTTGGTGGATGGATTTGACCGCCCGCCTTATGTGATGATGCCCCATGGGCGAAGCTGGTACGCCCGGCATGTGGAGGCGGCTGGCTACACCAAAGCGATGGACATGCATGCGCTGGAATATTCTAATATCAAAGAGTTCATTCCGGCAAAGCGACAACGCTTCGTCGACCGCGCCATTTCAAACCCAAAGGTTCGTATGCGGCACGTTGATTTCAAGCGGTTCAAGGAAGACGTGCGAACCGCCGTTGAAATCTATAATGATGCATGGTCCGACAATTGGGGTTTCATTCCCTTCACACCGGAACAAGCCGAACATATGGCCGGTGAGTTGCGGCCGATTATCGCCAAATATAACTTCATGATATGCGAGCTAGACGGCGAACCAGTGGCGTTCGGGATTGTTCTGCCCAACATCTATGAAGCAATTCATGATTTTGACGGAAAATTACTGCCTTTCAACTGGGCAAAATTGATTTACCGCCTGAAGATAAAAGGGCTGAGCCAGGCGCGCATGCCACTCATGGGCGTCAAGAAAAAGCTTCAGGGTAAACCGCTTGGGGCCGCTTTTGCCTATAAAATGATCGACGTCATGAACCGGGACAATATCGATCGCGGATTGAAGTCATCGGAACTGTCATGGATCCTGGAGAGCAACACGCCAATGCTCAATATGCTGACGGAAATGGGTGGCGACATTTATAAAACCTACCGCATTTACAAAAAATCGCTGTGATTGGGTATTACATAATTGCAGGGGCCTGGGTCGCCATCTCCGCGCTGAGCAATGCAAGCGCGCAGACAACTGCAATGCCGGTTGTTTACGACTATGAAATAGTCAACACATTCCCACATGATACAGGTGCCTTCACCCAGGGACTATTCGTTGAGGATGGACATTTTGTCGAAAGCACCGGCATGCGCGGGGAATCCACGCTGCGGCGCGTTGAAATCGAAACCGGCGAGATAATCGAAAACCATCCGCTACCGGATCGATATTTTGGCGAAGGGGTTGTCGCGTGGGAGAACCGCCTGATCATGCTGACCTACAAGGCCGGCATCGCATTCGTTTTTGACAGGACCAGCCTGAAGAAAGTTGATCAATTCAGATATCCTGGGGAAGGCTGGGGGCTGACCCATAACGGCACCCATCTGGTCATGAGTGACGGCACTTCGCGCCTGCGGCTGCTTGACCCGGAGACCTATGATCAGGTCGGCGCAATCAACGTCACCTATCAAGGGCAACCGTTGAAATACCTAAACGAGCTGGAATTTATAAATGGCGAAATTTTCGCGAATATCTACGGCAAGGACCTTGTCGTAACGATTGATCCGTCTACAGGGCATATTACCGGGGTCATTCAACTCAGCGGATTATTGAAGCGTGAAGATTTTATCGCTGGCAAAACCGATGTTCTTAATGGAATTGCCTATGACGAAAAGAATGATCGATTATTTGTCACAGGGAAACGCTGGCCGAAGCTTTTTGAAATCAAACTAAGGCCCCGCCCCCTTCGCGAGACGAAATAAATCAGTCAGCGCAAAAACGGCTCGTCGAAACTTCGTAATTTTCGCGAATGCAATGTGCCCGCTTCCGCTTCCGCCCTCAACAGATCAACGGCACGCAACCCCACCGCAAGGTGCTGACTCACCCGCGATTCGTAAAACGCATCCGCCATCCCCGGCAATTTTAACTCACCATGCAAGGGACGGTCTGAAACACAAAGCAATGTTCCGTATGGAACGCGGTATCGATAACCATTAGCCGCGATCGTTGCTGATTCCATATCGATCGCAATCGCCCGGGACTGATTTAACCGTACCGCAATCTCATTGAACCGCAGTTCCCAGTTTCGATCTCCCGTTGTGACAATTGTCCCTGTACGAAGATGCTCTTTAACGCGATTAACCGGAATATCGGTAACTTCCTGCACGGCGCGGGTCAGCGCCAACTGCACCTCCGCAATCGTCGGGAGCGGAATTGTTGGGTCAAGCGCATCATCCAGCACATTATCATCGCGTAGATAAGCGTGCGCTAAAACATAATCACCAAGTCGCTGGGTCTTCCGCAAACCACCGCAATGGCCAATCATCAACCAGACGTGGGGACGCAAAACCGCCAGATGATCCGTTATTGTCTTCGCATTGGATGGGCCAACGCCAATATTCACCAGCGTAACCCCATCATGCTGATTTTTCACGAGGTGATAAGCGGGCATTTGCGGTAGTTTCGGCAAGGGCGCACTGTCAGACGGCCCGTTTGCATCACTGACCCGGTTTCCCGGCTCAACGAGCGTGCTCGCACGTCCTTGCGCGATTTCCTTATGGGCATGCGCCACAAACTCATCGACATATCTTTGGTAATTGGTAAACAGAATAAATTTCTGAAAGTGTTTTGGTGCCGTTGCGGTATAATGTTGAATTCTGTGTAGGGAATAATCAGTTCGCTCCGCCGGGAACAAGCCAAGGGGCAAGGGGCCGTCGCGGTTCAAGACCAGATGCCCATCGACGACATCATCATTTGTGGCAACAAGATTGGGGGCGTTGAAGAAAAACTGGAGGCGATCGCGTAGTTCCGGGGTTAAGGCTGCGGCCGCATGCTCCAGCGCAAAGCTTAAGGGAATGGCCGTTTTCGATCGGCCGACATAAATATGCGCCCCGAATTCAGCGCGCAGTCGGGACAGTTGCTCCAGCAGATAT
Organism: Parvularculaceae bacterium; assembly: GCA_004213235.1. Taxonomy (GTDB): domain Bacteria; phylum Pseudomonadota; class Alphaproteobacteria; order Caulobacterales; family Parvularculaceae; genus MED-G105. Next base: position 3,745 of record SHAI01000044.1, on the reverse strand, counting down.
TGGCCAAATAAACCTGGTTGTGTTACCGTCAGACCATAATCCTGGTCAGAAGCAACCTGACCCAGGGCAAGACTGCTTGTCTGACTGGAGCGCTCTGCGGGGATTTTTACGAGAAGATAGGGATATACCGGCGGGTGCGCGCCCTTTTCCAGGCGCTTATTCGTGTACGCATCAAACTGCTGCGCCGCCGTTTTGATCGCCCCGTCATATAGGGTTTTCAGTTGGGAAATCGCCCAATCTGGCGTGTCACATCGTTTTAAATCATCTGCGGGTATTGCGTCCGACACCATGACCTCTGCCAACTTTCCTGCCCTGATCGCATACCTTCTATCATGTACATTTTAACAAGCGGTGCCTTAGGAAAAACGCGCCAATAATCAATGTCACCCCGGCGGATCCAACCAATGATGCTCACAACACGTCCCAGATAGGGATTTCTGGCACAATTCAGGCACAAAAAAAGCCCGCGCCATGGCGCGGGCTCAAAACAATAAAGCGTGGGATCCGCTTATGCAGCCTGAATGGTGGAGACTGCGGTCTTGCCATTGCGGCGGTCGATCTCGGTTTCAAACTCAACCGTTTGACCTTCCGACAAAGGCCCCATGCCAGAGCGCTCAAGCGCGGTTGCGTGGACGAAAACGTCCTTGTCGCCACCCTCTGGCGTGATAAATCCATAGCCCTTGGACTCGTTGTAAAACTTTACAGTTCCCTTCGTCATGGTCATTCCTTTCACTGACGATGCTTTACACGGGCGAACAAACCAAATGCCCGCTGTCGTGTACTCTCGAATTTGGTGAGGAAAGCAGTCGTCAACGTGCAGTTTGTCAGGCGCGTCGGGAAGTCTCTTCAGTCCAAATACTGGCGTGATGTAGTAGGAGCAGAGCAATAAATCAACCGGCTATGACATGCTTTGGCGGTTTAACGCTTAAATATGGCACTTTCGCCAGCACACCATTGCGCAAACTATTCCAACAAAGACTGATGCGTCGATTATCATTGGCAGTTTGGGCATGTTCAGCGCCTAAGGCGGACAATCGCGCGATCCAGCGCTTGAAGAAAATTTGACCGATCCTGTTTGCGGAAGGCTGGCGGGCCACCTATCTGATCTCCACCGCCACGCAAATCCGCCATGATGGCCCGCGTGGCGATTGCGCCGCCAATGGTATCAGCGGTGAATTCTTTCCCATTCGGTGCAATTACGATGGCACCTGCCTTAAGGCATCGATCGGCCAGCAGGATATCTGACGTGACGACAATCGATGATTGATCCGCCCGTTCAGCAATCCAGTCGTCAGCGGCATCGAACCCATCCGACACAATGACGCGCTCGATCAGCGGATGATCCGGGGTGCGAATAAAAGAATTGGCGACAATTTTAACCGGCACACCAACCCGGAAGGCGACCTTGTAGACTTCCTCTTTCACCGGACAGGCATCAGCATCTATGAGCAGTGTCGTCTTCATTAAAGATGCCTATGGCCAAAAACGCGCGTGCTGACAAGGTTATCACGGCATCGCGCTGGCGTAGATCTATTATTGGCCGGTTTCAAACTTGGGCACCTTTTGGGTCAAGCAATCCCGAATTTTTCAAGCGCAGCTTCCGCAATCGGCCCTCCCCACTCCTGAACGAAATGCCCCGCATCAGCAACTTCCAGGGGCTCAGGACAGTTTTTTATTTGAGTGCGGAGAAAATTCATTGCTGGCGGACCAAGAACGGGGTCCTGCATGCCGATCGCCATAAAGCTTTCGCCAGACCATGTTTCACGCCAGAATTTACGCGCCGCCAGAGAAGTCTCAACACCGTCTTTTGACAGCGGCGTGAGGTCATCAGCACCTTTCTCTTTCATCATGACGAGTTCGGGAAACCGGCGCACGCCGCCCTTATAGGCTTTATCCGGGAACGGTGCATCGTAAGCCGCCTTTTCCGCGTCGGTCAAAATCGGCGTTGCCCGCGCCATCAATTCGCCTACCGCGAGATCGGGCTGGGACCGATTGAAAGCACGCCAGGCGGAAAACCCTTCGCCAGCCTCCTCCCCCACCGGCAGGCCGGTATTCATGACAATGAGACGCGAATACCGATCCGGCGCGGCAAGGGGCAGTGTCAGGCCGAGAATACCGCCCCAATCCTGCACGACGAGGCAGATATTTTTCAGATCGAGTTTTTCAACAAAAGCCAGAAGCGCGTCTCGATGAAAATGGTAAGTGTAGACATTGTCGTCAGTCGGCTTATCGGATCGACCAAACCCGAACATATCCACTGCAATGGCGCGGTGGCCTGCACCGGTGAACGCCGGGATCATCTTGCGAAAAAGATAGGCCCAGCTCGGTTCGCCATGGATGCACAAAAATGTCGTCTCGGCATCTGCCGGCCCCTCATCGACATAATGCATCCGCAAGCCGTCATAACCAGGCAGGTTCTCCACATATTGAGGTGGAAAAGGCCAGCCAGAAAGGTCTCTAAACCGGTCTTCCGGGGTGCGGAGCGCGTCTATTACCATGTTATGCTGTCCTTTTTCCGCCGTCAGGAGACTTTAGGCGAGCGCCAATGCAAGACCAAGGGCGGAACACACGTGACCTTGCACTCATGAAACCGACACCCAAAATACCGGGCTTTGCGGATCTACTCGGGAAGCGGTATGTAATCGGGCCAAGCGGCGATCCATTCCCGGTGGCGGACGTATTGGAGCGGTGGGACAAATATGACGGACGACAAAACAAAAATTAGTGGAAGCCAAGCTCTGCCGATGGGTGAAGCACGCGCCATCGCACGCCGCTTTCAGGCACCGAACGCCGCGACCTACTGGACGGATTTTCTCCTCAGTGTTGGCCTCGGCTGGGGGTTTTATTTTATCGCCGTTTTTGCTGAGGCGTTTTCGCTTTTGCAAATCGGCAGCATTCTTGCGGCAGCATTCGCCATCCTGCGCGCGGTTCTTTTCACCCACGAACTGGCACATATGAAAAAAGGAACTTTCGGGACTTTTCGGCTGGTTTGGAACGCCCTTGCCGGTATCCCCTTCCTGGTCCCGTCTTATTCCTACACCGGCGTTCATATGGATCATCATCGTCCAGGCACATATGGCTCCACCCGGGACGGCGAATATGTCTCCTTCGGGGCTGGTGCGCCATGGAAATCAGTCGGCTATGTCCTGCTGTCGGTGATCCTGCCCGCACTCTTGCTGGCGCGGTTTCTCATATTAACGCCATTGTCCTGGATCGTCCGACCGCTAAGGGCCGTGATTTGGCGGCGCATGTCGTCTCTGGCGATCGATTTAAATTATGACCGTCACCCGCAGAACAAGGATGATGACGAAACGTGGCTGATCCAGGAAACGGTGACAACGCTATTCGTCCTGAGCGTCGCCGGCCTTATCTGGCAAGGGGTTTTACCCGCTGCTGTTTTCTGGGTCTGGTATAGCGTCACGGTCGCTGTTTTGACGGTGAACGCAGTGCGCACCCTCGGCGCGCACGCGTACCGGCATTCGGGCGATGCCAAAGTGTCAAAGGCGGATGAGTTCCTCGACTCGGTGAACGTCCCCTCTGAAGACATCATTTCCAAACTAATCGCGCCAGTGGGGCTGCGCTTTCACGCAACCCATCACCTGTTTCCGGTAACGCCGTATCACGAATTACCAAAGCTGCACGCGGCGCTCGTCGCCGAACTTTCCGATAACTCGGTATACTTATCGACAAGCCGGAAGAATTACGCCCACGCGATCGCACGCTTATGGCAAGACGCAAGCGCGGC
>SHAI01000043.1 GCA_004213235.1 Parvularculaceae bacterium | reverse complement strand
ATACATGTGCCAGCGTGTCCAAAAATATTGGGGATTCGCCGAGTAAATCCGGCGCGCGCCTAAGTTCTTCCATAGGTAATATTCGCCCATTTAACGGTTAAAAACAACATCATTAATGGTAAAATATAACCTTAAGATTGAGGTGATGAAATTCGATAAAATATAAAAACCAATTAAAACAATATACTAGAGGATTTTTCGCGAGTTGGCACGCTTCTGGCAAAGAAGGGTGTAAGCCGCGGTTTCGCGGTTAACAAAAGAGGGCGGTTTCGCCTGTTGCAGGTTGCGATAGGCCCTACCGAAAGGACGAGCCAGATGACGGCATATCGAACATACAATTCGCGCTACGAGCAAAATGCGCGGGACGATTTTTGGGATCGCGAATGGCGGCGCACGACGCGCTCGCGTGATGGATTTGCCTGGGGCGCATTCGCCATCGGGCTGATCATTGGCGCAGTTATTTTTTAAAAGGAGGCGGTCATGGGTGTATTTTCACGACTAAGCGATATTGTTAACTCCAACCTCAACGCCATGCTCGACCGGGCCGAAGACCCGGAAAAAATTGTGCGCCTTATCATCCAGGAAATGGAAGACACACTTGTCGAGGTGCGCTCGCGGGCAGCACGTGCCATTGCGGACAAAAAAGAGATTGAGCGCAAGAAAAGCGAGTTTCAGGCGCGGGCCGCCGAATGGGAGGCCAAAGCTGAGCTGGCGATTGGCAAGGGGCGGGACGATCTTGCTCGCGGTGCCATCGGAGCCAAGCGTAAAGCCTGCGAAATGGTCGACCTGTTTGATCAAGAGCTGAAAACCATCGATACAACGCTCGATAAAGCCAATGATGATTTGCTGAAGCTTCAAAATAAATTGAAGGAAGCTAAAGCGAAGCAACGTTCGATGGAGTTCCGGCACACCACGGCAAGCAATAGTGTGCGGATCAATCGGCAGGTTCATGATACGCGGCTCGATGACGCCATGGCTCGGTATGAGCATTGGGAGCGCAAGATTGATGAAATCGAGGCTGAAGCCGAAAGCTATTCAATTGGCCAGAGCAGAGGTGAGAACAGAGGGGAGAGCAAAGGCTATGGCGCTGCGCCAGGCCGACCCAGGTCTCTCGTCGAAGAGTTTCAGGAGCTCGAGGCCGAAGACGACATAAATGCGGAAATGGAAGCGTTGCGCCAGCGCGTAGCCGCGCGAACCGTGCAATCCACAAATTAAATCAAGAAAGGGGCGATGAAAATGGACGACGGTGTAATCGCCATCGCAGTGTGTGCGATCCTATTCGTCGGCATGCCGGCAACGATCATGCACTACATAACCGAGTGGCGCAAAACCAAGGCGCCAACGCCTGATGATGAACGCTTGGTCGATGATCTCTGGCGGACCGCGCAGCGCCTCGAGCGTCGGGTAGAGGCTTTGGAAACAATTCTTGATCGCGAAGCGCCGAAATGGCGTGAAGAGGACAAGGGTTTCCATCGCGAACACGATAGGGAGTATCCAGATGCATAAACGAGGACATCACCATCACCATCACCATCATTATTATGGTGATGGGCCGCGCCATGGGGATCATGCAGAAGATGACACGCACGGGGCATATACCCGCAATGCCGGTTCGGCAGGGCCGGGGCCAAACCGTCATGGGCTTTATCGTAACATCCGTGCGGGGAAAGTCGCGGGCGTATGTGCCGGATTTGCGGACTATTTTGGCTGGAGGGTCAAACACGTCCGCTTGGCATTGATCCTTGCAACAATCTTCTTTTTTCCAGTGCCAGCATTTTTATATGTTGCCGCTGCCGTGATCATCAAGCCAGATCAACCCATTTCCGCGCGGTATGATACGCCGGATGAAGAGCGTTTCTGGCGCACATACTCAGCGCGGCCAAAAGCGACTCTCTCAGAGCTTAAGCACCGCTTTCGGGCAATAGATGCACGCATTGCCGGCATGGAAAAACTGGTCACATCGAACGAATTTCGTTTGCGGCGCGAGTTTCGTGACTTGGAGGGGGGCGCATCATAGCGCTCGGACGCGGGAAACGCGGAAGGGAGAAAAAATGTCGACTTTTATCGGACTATTATCCAAGATTTTCGGGGTCGGAGCGGCGGCGTTAGGAGTATGTTTCGTGATTTCTGCGGTGAGCATTGATCGCGAATCGCATCCTGTGCATATCGAGGAAGCAGGCGTGTTATCGGGCACATTACTCGCCATCTATTAGGCAGCGGCGCTTTTATAATCGCGTTTTTAAGGCTGGTGGGTTTCGCCAGCCTTTTTTTGTGACGAACGCGGGGTTCAAAGCGTGTGCTTTCAATGTGTTTCGCGACTTGCCAACTCTGCTTCGGTAGCGCACTATTACTCGTCAGATCAGGGACCGCGCATATTGTGACGCAAGGGCCCAGCCAGCGAGGACGCGAGGACGTGACAAGGTGAGTGAAGGGCGGCGCGGGGGAGCGCAACGGCCGGGGCTTGGTGACAATAGAGAAACGCCAGGCCAGTCGGATAAAACCTATCAATCAGATCAACCGCGTGCGGCAGGTAAAAATCATCGCGGGCCTAAGCCAGCCGAACACCGGGCAAACGATAAAAATTCAGCCAGCAATGGGGATACGGCTCCCGGGTTTATCCCGCGAACACGAAATTCCAGGGGGACATACGCCGCCGTCGATTTGGGTACGAATAATTGCAGATTGTTGATCGCGTCTACGCGCGGCCGGGACTTTCGGGTCGTGGATGCGTTCTCACGGATCGTGCGCTTGGGGGAGGGGGTATCAAGGACGGGTGCATTGTCCGAAGGGGCGATGCTCCGGACGATTGAGGCGCTGCGCATTTGCAGCCGGAAAATGGCCCGCCGAAATGTAAAGCGCTATCGGTGCATCGCGACGCAAGCTTGTCGTTCGGCGAGCAATGGCGAAGCTTTCCTCGCTCGGGTGAAAGAGGAAACCGGCATTGAATTTGAGGTCATTTCCCCGCAGGAAGAAGCCCATCTGGCAGTGGCTGGCTGTACCGATCTGATCGACCCGGCGGCCCGCGCGGCATTGATTTTCGACATTGGTGGCGGCTCAACAGAGGTGTCCTTTTTGAGGCGGCCCAGTCCAGACGATCGAGGGCAAGCAAAACCAGTTGAGATTGCCGAATGGTTCTCCATGCCGAATGGCGTTGTTAGTTTGTCGGAGCGGTGGGACGGGCGCGATATTACGCGCGAGACCTATGAGAAGATTGTGACCGCAGTTATGGAGGATATTCGCAAAGCGAATATTTCCCCCGATTTCGAAGAGATCTTTCGTTTAGGCCAGGGGCACTTGTTGGGAACATCCGGCACGGCAACCTCGCTTGCCGGCGTTCATCTGGAACTGACGCGCTATCGCCGCGACGCCGTTGACGGGTTGTGGTTGGCTGTCAGTGATGCGCGCGAAATTTCGGAGCGGTTGCGCGCGATGTCGTTTGACGAACGCGGTGCGGAACCATGTATTGGCATGGAACGCGCCGATCTGGTTGTGTGTGGTTGCGCAATCCTGGAGGCGTTGCTGCGCATATGGCCTGCGAACCGCATTCGGGTTGCTGATCGCGGTCTGCGGGAAGGCATTCTGACCGGCCTGATCGAAGAGGATTTGCGCAAACGGCGTCGGCGAAAGCGCTTATCAAAACGACGGCGAAAGCGGGGTAAGTCCGTTTGACGGCCCGCTGGAACACAGGTTTTTCGTCACTGTTTCGTCAGCTGCCACATCAATTCGAAAACATAATCTTTCATGATGTTGATGACACCCATCAGGAATTTACCGAAAAATCGGCGATCAATGCTGCAATGCATAACCTAAAGCTTCCTGGCCTAAAGTTTCCTGATCTAAAGTCTTACGGCCTTAAGTCTAAAAGGGGGTTTGCGGCGGAGCCTCACTTCGCTATAGAGCGCCATGGAGCGACGACCTAAAAAACGAACCCCCAAGGGCGACAAGCGCAATGGCGCATCCCCGTCGCGTGGGCGTCGCAAAACCAATCTGGAAAAAGCCGATACGGCCCTTGGCGAGCCTGCCGCCAAACGTGGGTTGAAGCAAAGCCCGGCGAAGAAGAAACCATCATCTCAGAAGGACGAAGGGGTCGGGCGCGGCCACCGTGAATTGCGGGTCAATGTTGTCACCGGCCGCTATCGCAAGCACTCATCGACCCTTTGGCTTGACCGACAGTTGAACGATCCATTTGTGGCGCGCGCCAAGGCGGAGGGCTACCGCTCGCGCGCGGCGTATAAGCTGATAGAGCTGGACGATAAATTTGGTCTCTTACAACGGGGTGCGCGGGTTGTTGACCTTGGCTGTGCGCCTGGGGGGTGGCTGCAAGTTGCGGTTCGGCGCGGTGCATCGACGGTTGTCGGCATCGATTATCTGAACGTTCCGGCGGTTCCTGGTTCAGACATTTTGGAGATGGATTTTCTCGATCCAGAAGCGCCAGCCCAGTTGAAGGCGGCGCTCGATGGTCCGGCTAGTGTTGTGCTATCGGATATGGCGGCGCCAACAACCGGCCATCGGGCGACGGATCATTTGCGCGTCGTTGCCCTTGCGGAGGCGGCCCTCGATTTCGCCATGGATGTGTTGGCACCGGGTGGATCATTTGCATGCAAAGTATTTGCTGGCGGTGCGGAAAACGATTTGCTGACGCGTTTGAAGCAGAATTTTGCAAGCGTGCGTCATGCGAAGCCAAAAGCTAGTCGATCCGAGAGTTCGGAGAAATACGTCGTTGCTTCTGGTTTCAGGAGGAAGGCATGACGCCCCTCAGCGTGTCCCATTACGATAAAGATACGGGGAATATATGAAGATATGGGTCTCGCCGCTTTGCCGGGTTCATGAGGTTGCAGCAGAAGCTGGCGCAGTTCGCGCGATAAGCTTGCTGTCGCCAAAGGATATTTTTCCGACGCTCGAAAGGGTGCCTACAGACTTTCATCACAAGGCTGCCATGCATGACATCCGCGAGCCGTCCGCTGATCTGACGCCGCCGGGACATGGACATGTAGAAGAAATTATTCACTTTCTAAATGATTGGTCTGTGAACGACACGCTGATTATCCATTGTTGGGCGGGTGTGTCGCGCTCGACCGCGACAGCATTTACCGCGGCGTGTTTGAAAAACCCGTCGGTAGACGAGACGATTATCGCACATTCCTTGCGTGCGGCGTCGCCAACCGCCTGGCCGAACTCCCGCCTGGTCGGGTTTGCAGATGATATTCTCGGCCGTTCGGGACGAATGAGCCGGGCGATTGAGGAAATTGGTGTTGGGGCACCAACGCTTGAAGCAGAACCATTTTTTATACCGGCGCAGTACGAGACAACGGATGCGTCAACGCACTGATTTGCGTAATTAGTTTGAGGAGAAACGATATGGACATTCGCGAGGCACTGACATTTGATGATGTATTGCTGGAGCCCGGCCCGTCCAGTGTTTTGCCATCTGAAGTTTGCACAAAGGCGCGGCTCACCCGCGAAGTCACCTTAAACATCCCCATCATGTCATCGGCGATGGATACGGTGACCGAAGCTGAAATGGCGATCGCCATGGCTCAGGCGGGCGGTATCGGTGTCTTGCACCGAAATCTGGATGTGAATGTTCAGGTCGAACATGTCCGGCGTGTGAAGCGTTTCGAAAGCGGGATGGTTGTTAATCCGCTCACGCTGACGCCTGAGGCAACGCTAGAGCAGGCGTTTGCCATCATGAACGAGCGCAAGATTTCAGGCTTTCCCGTTGTTGAAAGTCCCGATGAAAATGGCGTCGGTAAACTGGTTGGCATATTGACCAATCGGGACATGCGCTTTGCCAGTGACCAGAGCCAGCCGGTTTCGTCCTTGATGACGCGCGAGAACCTGGTGACAGTATCTCCCGGTGCCAGCCGGGAGGAGGTAACGAGTTTACTCCATCGCCATCGGATTGAGCGTCTCATCGTGGTAGATGAAAATAACCGTTGCATCGGATTGATTACGGTCAAAGACATTGAAAAGGCACAAAAATTTCCGATGGCAACAAAAGACCCGCAAGGGCGTTTGCGCGTTGCAGCGGCATCAACCGTCGGTAATGACGGGTTTGATCGCGCCGGGGCGCTTGTTGATGCGGGCGTTGATGTGGTGGTGATTGATACCGCACACGGACATTCGTCCAAGGTCATCGAACAGGTCGCGCGAATTAAAAAAGAATCAAATACCACCCAGGTGATTGCTGGTAATGTTGCTACCTATGACGGTGCCCGCGCCCTGATTGACGCTGGCGCAGATGCGGTCAAGGTCGGTATTGGGCCGGGATCAATCTGCACAACGCGGATTGTTGCTGGTGTTGGCGTGCCGCAATTAACCGCGGTCATGGATTGCGCGCGGGCGGGCCGTGATGGCGGCGCGCCAATCATTGCAGATGGCGGCGTGAAGTTTTCCGGTGACATCGCGAAGGCGATCGCGGCCGGCGCGGATACCGTTATGGTTGGCTCTTTGTTGGCAGGCACCGAAGAGGCACCCGGCGAAGTCTTTATGTATAAAGGCCGTCCGTATAAATCTTATCGGGGCATGGGATCAATCGGCGCAATGGCGCGCGGGTCGGCAGATCGTTATTTCCAGGCGGATGTTAAAGAGCAAATGAAGCTCGTTCCTGAAGGTATTGAGGGGCAGACCCCTTATAAAGGGCCCTCAGCGCCGATCCTGCATCAACTGGTTGGCGGGGTGCGTGCCTCAATGGGGTATGTTGGTGCTGCTTCAATCGACGAAATGCAGTCGAAGGCGCGCTTCGTCAGGATCACAGGGGCGGGTTTGCGCGAAAGTCATGTCCATGACGTTCATATCACGCGTGAGGCCCCCAACTATCCAGCGCCGGTTTAAGGCCATAAGTTGGTGCCGAGAGTATAATATTGATAGACGGATGGAATTATTGTCTTTGGAAAATAGTTGATACTATTTTGGCAAGTCCAGGTTTAGGGGGCGCATCAGATATCCCAGACAGTCCTGGCGGATGATGTCCGGATCGTGGCTGATCATCGACGGCGTCGCCTTTGTGGTAAGATGTGCATTTCCATCAGTATAATGAATAAATTCTGTAGTGATGTCCGTGCCGTGTTCATCTAGCACATGAATTGGACGTTTTTCGGGTCGACACCGCGCCAGGGCCGTGTTTTCATCCAAATCGACAAAATTTAATTTATCTAAATCGGGGCGGAATTGCACGTCTGCGCCGCCCGCGCTGTCTGCGCCGCCCGCGGCGCCGTCTGCGCCATCTGTACCGCCTGCACCAAAAGAGAAACTGCACGCCGGATCAACGACCATCCGCCCGACAGTTTTATAAAGCGTGAGGGCATCATCTGGAAGCGGGGTATCGCTGAACCGCTCTAAGGCTATTGTGTTTTCGATCAGGCGATCAGCCGCTTCAAGCCCGATTGGATCGTCACCTTTTCCGCATTCAATAGTGATTGCTGGGCAGAAGTGCGAAAAAGCGATGGACTGGGTCGTCGGCGGGTTGAGGTAGAAGACGCCCAATGGTGCGAAGCTGGCCGCGAGCTGAAGGTCTGCCGGGCGTAGCGCATTCACGCAGCCATAAATCGGATTTGCGCCAGTGTTGTTATGGATATCAATGGATGCGAAAGGCGCAGCTTCGCGGGCAATTGCTGTAATGTCAGCAGTAAGCGCGTGATAAGCACTCTCGCCCTTGGCCCAGATACGGTTGAAATCCGGCTGGTGCGGTAAATGGCGCACGCCCTCGGCAGCAGCGTCAACATTGCCAATAAATATAAGTAAGCTGCGGGCCGGTGCCTTGTTTTTATACCGCGCCGCAAGGCGTTGCAGTATCCGGAAACTCGTGAGTTCATTGCCATGCAAGAGTGCGGAAATGAATAAAGGTTGCTGGTTGCGTCCCTTTATGGAAACAAGTGTCGGGTGCGGAAATACATGCCGGATATCCCGCGGATCAAGCCCTATAAGTTCCGTAGAAAGATGGTCAACGCGGTCCAGTTTCATTCTCATCCCTTCAGCGTCACGGGTTAGCATTGGTACACCTTCTGCTAAACTGTGTGGGGGTCGGCTGCATATGGATATGCAACAATGGCATGTTGGTGCAAGCCCGAACTGGCAGAAGGGCAGCCGTCAGTTAAATATCTTGGCGTTGCGTGGTAAAACCGGCATATTCTCACCAAAGCGGAAAACGACATGCTGTTCTGTTAGCCGAGAAAAGCCAGCATGCGAAAAACTTGGAGACTATATCATGGGTGCCAATCGCCGCATTTTTAATCCTGGTACGCTTGCCGGTGTGTTTGAAGAACAATCGCAGCACACCCCGGATGATCCGGCGTTGATCTTCGAGGGGCGCACATGGACCTATGCGGAAATGGAAGAACGCTCCAACCGGGCGGCTATGGCGTTTCTGGCGCTTGGGTTGAAACCCGGTGATCGTGTGGCGTGGCTGGCGCGGAACGTTGCGACCTTCTGGCATGCCCTGTTCGGGGCGGCGAAAATGGGTGTTGTGTTGACCCCGATCAACTGGCGCCTCGCGCCCGCTGAGGTCGCCGGGATTTTGAAAGACGCTCAATCGAAATTGTTTGTTGCCGAAAAGATGTTTCTCGACCCATTGAAAGAAGTCGACGGATATGAGGCACCGCAAACCATGATCCTTGAGGACGGCGGCGACGCATGTTTCGATAATTTCATCGATCGCCATGATGCGGTCAAGCCAGACCACGTGCCGGGGCCGTCTGATCCGGTTGTACAATTGTATACCAGCGGTACCACTGGCCTGCCCAAGGGGGTGGTTCTGACCAACCGTGCCTATCATGCTGTTGGCGAGGCGGGGTTGAAGGCGGATATAATTAATCCGCAATCGGATTGTGAACATGTCTTGCATGCCTTGCCTCATTTCCACATTGCTGGTGTGAATTTCGGGGTGATGGGGTGGGCGCGTTCCATGCCGGTTATTCAACATCGCCAGTTTGATCCTTTGGAGATTATCAAAACGGCGCAAGGTGATGTGACGCTGAACGCATTTCTTGTTCCCGCAATGGTGATGATGATCCTTGAAGGGGCGAAAGCCGCGAATATGTCCCTTGAGAAGTTTGCAAGCATTTCTTATGGCGCGGCACCAATGCCTGAACCGCTCCTGGATGCGGCGATGAGGGCGATGCCCAAAGCGCGTTTCACGCAGTTTTATGGCATGACGGAAACGACAGGGGGTGTCACCGTACTTCAGCATGAGGATCATGCTGCAGGCAAACCGCAGCGCGTATCGGCCGGAAAGTCTTTGCCAGATAGTGTCGTAAAAGTTGTTGACCCTGAAACAGGTGCTGACGTGCCGGTCGGGGAAACTGGCGAGATTATCGTGAAGGCAGATTGGGTTATGCAAGGCTATTGGAACAAGCCTGATGCAACTTCCTCTGCAGTCCGCGAGGGGTGGTATTGGTCTGGTGACGCGGGGAAAATGGACGGGAACGGATTTCTTTATATTGTCGACCGGATCAAGGATATGATCATTTCCGGTGGTGAAAATATCTATCCTGCTGAAATTGAAAATGCTCTGGCCTCGCACCCGGCTGTTCTGGAATGCGCGATTATCGGTATGCCTGATCCGAAATGGGGAGAGCTTCCCAAAGCATTCGTTGCGTGCCGGGCTGGTCACAAAGTGAGTGCGGAAGATCTGCTCGCACATTTGAAGCCGCTTGTGGCCGGATTTAAATTGCCGCGGCATATTGAATTCATGGATTTCCTGCCGCGAAATCCATCGGGCAAAATTCTTAAAACGGAACTTAGAAAGCGGTGACGGCAATGTCTCTCTTCTCTGTTTCTCTTCGTTGTGGCGCTAGCCGCGACGAGGGAAAGGCGTCGCGCGCGGCCGTGTCAGCCGGTGTGGGGTGGAGGGCGAGCCCGGCTCACCAGGTACTGCGCGCGACAAGAAGAGATTAGACCAGCCTTGCGAAGGGTCGAAAGAAATCGAAGAAAACCCCGTCAACGCCAGGTAGCGCGCGGCAAGGAGCTGATCGATAAGTTTTTTTCAGCGCCTGTTTGGGGTGGTTATTGATAGCTCAATCAAGACGCCGCATTCAGTTGGATGACAAAGTCATCGAGCCGATCGAACATTTCCGTGACAATCTCATCCAGTTCATGATTGATGCAATGACCAGCCTTCGCAAAGCGAACGAGAGTGCAGTCCTCGATTTGTCCGCAGACCTCGTTTGCTGCAGCGCTATCAACGACCAGATCCCTGTCGCCCGTCACCATCAAAATCGGCACGTTTATATTGTCTAAAAATGCCGGGCTTCGCGTCTTGGCACCCGCCTTAAATACTTCGTTCACCATACCGATCGACATGGCACCTACGCGATATTCCGGGTTCAATGAATAAAATGCATCTTTAAGATGCGCTTTATCCATCCGATTGGAGCCACAATAATTTGCTTCGGTGAAGTCCACCGTGATTGGCCGCCAGTCTGTCCCGCCCGGCGTGTATCTCTCACCGAAGCCAAGGGCGCGAAACAGCCCGGTTTGGCGCACAACGTCTTCGGGGTTTACCCCGTCAGAGATAACGCGCAGCGCCGGAACCAAAAGAAATGCGGCGTCGATTGGCAAGGTTCGATCGTCCAGCATATAGGTGGCAGACAACCCACCAAGAGAGTTACCAGCGATAATCAGCTTACCGTCAATTTCGTCATCAAGGCTGGATATAAGGCCGGCAATATCTTTTTTATATGTATCAAAACTATCAATCCAGATTTTCTCTGGGTTTTTTAGCATACGTTGCGACAGGCCTTGCCCGCGCAAGTCCATGGCGATGACTTTATACCCGCGATTGGTGAGTTGTTGAAATGTTCCAGCGTGTAATTCTAAGGTGTCAGTGTAGCCCGGAATAAAGAAAATAGTCGCTTTTGGCTCTGATGCCGGTGTGCTCATGCCCCACCGCAATACCACCCCGTCATCGGTGACATGCTTATGATAGACCCAGTTTTCAGGCATGGAAGGCAGATTTTCTGTCAAATACTTGCCGGCAAGTGCTTTAAACGGCCCGCCTGGATCGTGCGGGGTGTAGACTGACATGGGTTTGCTAACGGCAATGCCCCAAATAAGTAAAACTACGCCTATAACAATGAAAAAAGCCTTCTTTATCATATTTTTACCCTTTTCATTAATGATGTTATCTACACTGTCTTCGTAAACCAAAAAAAATTTTGAGAATTTTTTTTATGCCAATTGTCATTTATGGCTGAAACAAGAGCAATTTAAAAGTTCTATTGCCTCGAATTTGACGAATAAGCAATGGATTCGTGCCGATTGGTTCGGATCCGTTACATCTAAATTGAATGCCAAATAAGGCGAAAATTTTTCTAATCCCGCGTTTACGTCGAATTTAGCTATTTCTCGTAGTGTATTTGGAAATCCAGAAACCTACGAGAACAAATATGTTTAAGGTAAAAGAAAAATCAACAAAGGTAAACAGTGCGTTACGTCACCGTTTGCTCTTGGCAACCGCTGTTGGGGCCGTCGCGCCATTAAGTGCGCATGCCGCCAAACAGGAAGATTGCGCGACCGCTGCAATCGCGCCTTGCGAAAAGCTTAAGCCGATAATCGACCTGCGCTATCGAACTGAGCTTGTCGATGATGACAATTTCGACAATCCAGCCCGGGCCCACACATTGCGCGGTCGGTTTGGGGTGCTTGCCAAACCGAACAGCGTCCTTGAGCTTGTCGTGGAAGGCGAGGGGGTCGTCAATCTTAACGACAATTTCAACAGTACGACGAATGGCGTTACGAACCGACCAGTTGTTGCGGATCCTGAAGAGATCGAACTGAACCGTGCACGCGCGACAATTACTGTATCGGAAAATGCCAAACTGACGGTGGGCCGCCAACGGATCAATTTTGCAGACCAGCGATTTGTTGGTGCAGTTGACTTCCGCCAAAACCAGCAGACATATGACGCGGTTCGCCTAAGGGTAAAACCCGCGAAGAACGTCGAAGTTGACTATGCTTATGTTGACCGGGTTCACCGCATTTTTGGTGATGATAATCCGTCCGGTAATTTCCGCAGTAATAGCCACATCGGTGAAGTACGGATGAAATCGCCAACCTTCGGTGATGTTGCGGTTTATGGTTTTGCACTAGACTTTGAAAACGCGCCTGCGCTTTCCACCCGGACAATCGGTGCTCGGGCGAAGAAAAAGATCGATGTTGCAGAGAATGTTACCGCCATCGCGCGTGTTGAATTTGCCAACCAAACCGACCATGGTGACAATCCAAACGAGTTCGACGTTAACTATGTCGGCGGTGACATCACCCTGAAGCGCAAAGGCATCGCCTTTAAAGCCGGTTATGAGCGACTTGGCGGTGACGGTACGGTCGGTTTCTCAACCCCGCTTGCAACTCTGCACAAGTTTCAGGGTTTTGCGGACCGCTTCCTGGCGACGCCGGCTGACGGTCTCCAGGATATTTACGGCATGGCGTCCTGGTCAACGGGGCCTGTTGGTCCGTTCAAGGGGGCGGCCGTTAAGTTCTTCGCTCACCGATTCGACAGCGTAAGGAATGATCGTGATTTTGGCTCAGAACTTGACCTGATCGTGAATCTAAAAATTAACACTCATCTCGCCGCACAGTTTCGCGGCGCTGTTTACATGGCCGGAGAAGACGGCCCGCGCAGCGTGACCAAGACGTGGTTTTCGCTGAGGTATCAACTCTAAAATCAAGCGCCCAGGTGAAGGCATTTTTTTACGTTCTTTGCTGTAGGCTAATTAGAAATCGAATGTGCTAAGGGGTCTACGGATCATGCGTCTATTATATCGTCTTCTCATCATCGCTGCAACGCCACTCGCGATTCTGCTGATCATGAACACGGCAGACATTTCAGAATCACTAACCGAACGAGCCGATGCTATTGAAGTCATTGGCGGCGTCGACGCGGTTAACGCCGCTGGCGATCTTATCCATACACTCCAGATCGAGCGTGGTGCCTCTGCCGGTTTCATCGGTTCGAAGGGCGTTTTGTTTGCATCGGAATTGAGTACGCGTCGTTCGCAAACGGATGCTGCGCGTACAGCATTCTTCGAGATGTTGCAAAAGACGGAGCGGACGCTGGGTCCGTCGTCTCAATCGGCGCTTAGCAGGATTGACCAGGTACGTTCTTCAGTCGACGTACTGGGTATTTCCGTTGCCGATGCTGCCGGGGCCTATACTCAATCAATCGCTGGCTTGTCCTCTTTCTCTGAATTGCAACTTAAAGCGGCTTCGTCTCCAAAAGTTGTTTCAAGTGCACAGGCATTGTTTGCTTTATCCGCAGCAAAGGAAAAAGCGGGACAAGAGCGTGCCATGGGCGCTAATGGTTTCTCCGCAGGTAAGTTTCAACCAAAGATTTTCGAAAACTTCGTTTCACTGAGCGGTGCTCAGAATGCACTTTTTGTAAAAGCGATTTCATTTGCTTCTGAGGAAGATAAAAACGCAATCAAGTCCGCTGCCTATGGCGGTGCAAGCTCACGTGTTGAACAGATGCGGGTTGAAGCGCGGCAGCTGGCTTTGGCTGGCGAACCGACGCAGATTACCGGCCCAGACTGGTTTAA
>SHAI01000042.1 GCA_004213235.1 Parvularculaceae bacterium | reverse complement strand
CGATGAACAGCGTCTACAGAACGTATTTCCTGTGGACCCCACCTGCGCGGACAACAGTAGCCGCAAAAGACATTGTGATCGCGGCAAAGATTGAAATCGAATTGCCCGCGGTGTTCAGGTATGCAGAGAAAGCTTTATGACGATCCGCAAGCGAATTATTGCAACCTTAGTTTCGATTCCTCTGCTTGGCCCTGCTTTTGCTGAAGACGCCGTTGCAGCAGAGACGACGCAGATCTTCAAGAATTATGAGGCGACGCTAAAAGTGCTGGGTTCGGGTCTTTCTGACATCGTCAAGTGTGCGGTCTTTCTGGACGATTTTGCTGATTACTCGGAAATGAACAAAGCCTACGCTGCGGCTTTACCGGACCCCAAGCCGGCGCGCTCTACTTTAGGTGTGGATGGCCTATCGCTCCGCGCGGGTCTGGAAATTGAATGCGTCGCGATCCGGCGCCAAAAGGAAAATTGAGATGTTGAAGATCGATAATCTCCATGCACGTGTTGAAGGCGATGCTGGCGTGGTGGAAATTCTAAAAGGGTTATCGCTTGGTGTGCCAGCGGGCGAGGTTCATGCCATTATGGGGCCGAACGGCTCTGGTAAATCAACCCTGTCGCACATTATCGCCGGGCGCGATGACTATGAGGTAACAGCTGGTTCGGTGAACCTTTCTGGTGAGGAAATTCTCGACCTGGACCCGAATGAGCGCGCGGCCAAGGGCGTGTTTTTATCTTTTCAGCACCCGATGGAGATCCCTGGTGTCGCGACCATGAATTTCATCCGTACAGCGCTTAACGCGCAGCGTAAAGCCCGCGGCGAGGCGGAGGTTTCGGCCGCTGACTTCCTTCGGCTTATCCGGGAAAAGACTAAACTTGTTGGTTTGACCGATGAGAAGTTGAAACGGCCGTTTAATGTAGGTTTTTCAGGCGGTGAAAAAAAGCGCATGGAAATGTTGCAAATGGCGATTTTTGAGCCGCGTTTTTGCATCATGGATGAAACCGATTCCGGTCTGGACATTGACGCTTTGAAGATGGTTGGTGATGTGGTGAATTCCCTGCGCGGGCCTGATCGTGGCTTTCTGGTTATCACACACTATCAAAGATTGCTGGAACACATCCGCCCAGATCATGTTCACGTGCTCGCAGGCGGGCGAATTGTCAAATCGGGTGGGCCGGAGCTGGCTGCAGAACTTGAAAAATCCGGCTATGACCAATTCATCGAGGCGGCGTGATGGCGGCAGGGCTTAAAGATATGCCGGAAAGGGCGCTGTCGGCTCAATTGCAGGCGACGTTTAGCGCGAGCAAGGCTGATCCTGTTCGGTTGGCCGCGTTTGAACGCTTTCAAAAAACTGGATTGCCCCATCGGCGTGTTGAAGGGTGGCGATGGTCGGACCTGAATGCGGCGTTAAGAGACTTTGTTCCGGCAAATGATGGTGTAAGCCCAATCCCGCCGTCCAAATTTTCAGCATTAGATCCGGTTGAAATTCAGATAGTTAATGGACGGATTATACGCCCAACGGGGACCTTGCCTGCCGGCCTGCACCTTGACGTGATCCCGGCGTCGGCGACGATACCAGACCTTGAGGGGAACAGCGTTGTGTCCCTGACTGTGGCGATGATTACCGAGGCGCTTGAAATCAGGGTGGATGCGGGCGTCAAGCTTGGCCAGCCGATCCTTGTGCGGCATATTATGCAATGCGGGACGATGGCTTTTGTGCAAGTCGCAGCGCATCTCGGCGATGGGGCCGAGGCGACGATCATTGAAACATATGAGGATATAGGTGCCGGCCAGGGTGGTTTCTATTCAAGCCTGTTCCATAGCGATATCTGCGCCGGTGCGACATTAAAGCGACGCATGCTGCAGAATACGAATGCTGATGCGGTTGTGCATGCCATGTTCGCGGCAAACTTGGCCGGTGGCGCGCATCTCAACCAGGTGGGTTTATCAACGGGCGGTCGTTTGTCGCGTCATGAAACCTTGGCGCAATATGTGGGATCAGAAGCCAGCGCGGAACTATCTTCCGCAGCGCTGGTCGATGCGTCGCGGCACGCGGATTTCACGTCAAAAATCTTGCACGCGGCAAGTGGCTGTCAGACCCGGCAGATTCACAAGGGCGTTGCGCGGGATAAAGGCCGTGCGGTGTTTCAGGGAAAGTTCGACGTTCAGCGCGTTGCGCAACAGACCGACGCGCAAATGTCGGCGGATGCTTTACTCCTGTCCGATACCTCTGAGGCCTATCATAAGCCTGAATTAGAGATTTATGCCGATGATGTTCAGTGTGCCCATGGGTCGACGTCCGGTGCGCTTGATGATGACGCGATGTTCTATCTGCGCCAGCGTGGTTTGGACGAAGAAATGGCCAGATCGCTTTTGATTGAGGCATTTCTGGGTGAGGTCATAGACAATCTTGAGGAGGGAGAAGCGCCGGTATTTCGTGACGCGATTGCCCTCTGGCTAAAGGGGCAGGGCGCATGAGTGCAGTTGCACCTATAACCAGATCCTATGACGTTGAGGCAGTACGGGCGCAATTCCCAATTTTGGGCCGTGACGCATATGGTAAGCCTCTGGCGTATCTGGATAATGCAGCGTCAGCGCAAAAACCGCGTGCGGTGATTGATCGCATGACCGAGGTGATGACGCATTCTTATGCGAATGTGCATCGCGGACTGCACCTTCTTTCCAATGAGGCGACGGCAGCGTTTGAGCAGGCGCGCAAAACGACGGCGCAGTTTATAAATGCGGCGAGTACAGACGAAATTGTCTTCACCTCTGGGGGGACCGATGCCTTTAACCTGGTCTCCTACTCGCTTGGTGTGAACGCGCTGGAGGAAGGTGATGAAATCCTTCTGTCCGTCATGGAACATCACTCCAATATCGTGCCGTGGCATCTCTTGAGGGAACGCAAGGGCGTTGTTCTCAAATGGCTTGATATCTCCGATGATGGCGAAATTGATTTAGGTGCCTATGAAGCGGCATTTTCGGCCCGGACAAAACTAGTTGCCATATCCCATATGTCCAATGTCCTGGGCGCATTAACGCCGGCCAAAGAGTTGTCGCGTATCGCCCATGAGCATGGTGCCAGAATTTTATTTGATGGCTGTCAGGCTTCGGTGCACGGTACAATTGATGTCCAGGAAATTGACGCAGACTTCTATGTCATGACAGGGCACAAGCTCTATGGCCCATCTGGCATTGGCGTGCTTTACGGTAAGAAGTCCGTTCTTGATACCATGGCACCCTACCGCGGTGGCGGTGAAATGATTGAAATCGTGGAGCAGGACCACGTGACATACAACGACCCGCCGCATCGCTTCGAAGCCGGGACGCCGGCAATTATCGAGGCGATTGGCCTTGGTGCGGCGCTTGAGTGGATGATGGCGACGGGCATTGATGCGATTGCTGAGCATGAAACCGCACTGGCGCGCCATGCGATGGAAGAACTTCGCAAGCTCAATTTCATAACACTCTACGGCCAGGCACCGGGTAAGGCACCGATAATCTGCTTCGGCGTTGACGGTGCGCATCCACATGACGTATCGGCGATCCTTGATCGCTCTGGCGTGGCTGTGAGGGCGGGCCATCACTGCGCACAGCCATTGATGAAGCGGCTTGGCGTTTCCGCGACCAGCCGCGCATCCTTTGCCGCGTATAATACCCATGCAGAAGTAGAGGCATTGATTGCCGGCCTGCATAAGACATATGAGATGCTTAAGTGATATGCTCAACCAATTGGTGAAAAAGATGCGTGACGTGATTGAGTTAATCGATCGACCGAAAGATAGTTCGGCGGGCGTGGTCGACAATGGTGATATTGCGCGCGCGCCAAACCCGGCTGCGCCAATATCTACCGCGCCAGAGTCTCCTGCATCAGAACCCGCTGCATCAGAACCCGTTGCCCTGAAACCCGCGGCACCCGAACCCGCTGTGTCAGAATCTGCTGCGCCATTATCAGGTGAAGTAGCATCAGGTGAACCAGAGTCCCTTACACCAGAAGCAGGGGCCGAAGCGCCCAATGATGCCGGGGCTCCCGCATCGGCGCAGGCCGCGCATTCAGGCGATAGTTCCATCCCGACACCCGAACTGGAGCGGATCACAGCCGACGTCATTAAAGGGCTGAAGACCGTTTACGATCCGGAAATCCCTGTTGATGTTTATGAGCTTGGGTTGATTTATAAAGTCGATTTGTCGGACGATCGCCTACTGACGATTGATATGACCCTGACCGCGCCAGGTTGCCCGGTGGCTGGGGAGATGCCAGGCTGGGTGGAAGGCTCTGTTCGTGGGATTGATGGTGTGGACGACGTCAGCGTGAATATGGTGTTCGAGCCGCCTTGGACACCTGAGCGCATGTCTGACGAGGCACGTTTAGAACTGGGTTGGATGTAAGAAATGGCAAGAAGACCAAGGCCAAAGGTCGTAACACTGACGGATGCTGCCGCAACGCGCATGACTGAGATTATGTCTGCTGCGGACGAGGCGTTTATTGGCGTAAAGATCGGTGTCAAGAATGGCGGGTGTGCTGGCATGGAATATACCATGGACTATGCCATTGAGGCCGGACCGCTTGACGAAGTGGTCGAAGAGAACGGTGTTAAGGTGATGATCGACCCGAAGGCGATCTTGTTTCTTCTAGGCACTGAAATCGATTTTGTGACCGAAAAACTCTCGCAACGCTTTGTTTTCAATAACCCAAACCAGACCGATGCCTGCGGTTGCGGAGAGAGCGTGACGATCGTACCAGCGCGCGAGGACGCATAATCACTTGGCTGTTTCCGCACCTTTTACGCAATATGTGGAAGATCTCTTTTCTGAATTTGGCGAAATCTCTGTACGGAAAATGTTCGGCGGAGCCGGGGTTTATTGTGACGGTCTGATCTTCGCGATTATCGGCGATGATAGTATTTGGTTCAAAACCGACGCGGAGACCCGCGCAGCGTTTAAACTGGTAGGTGCATCCCCTTTCGTGTTCGAAACCAGGGATGGCGCAAAGTCAGAAATGTCGTACTTTTCTGCGCCAGAGGAAATCTTTGATGAAGTGGATGCCTTGCACCATTGGACAATGCTGGCATTAGGTGCCGCGATGCGCGGCGGGGAACAAAAAGAAACCCAGGGTCAAGCGTTCTACGCCTGAAGTGGTCCGTTCAGAGACGAAAATAGCAAATAATGATCTGGGGCGACCCGCGCCATCGCCGATCAAAAAGAAAAAAGTCAAGCGTAGCAGGTGATGCCCTGCCGGAAGCTGGTGTGCGGTCAAGCGACTTTTTGAAAAACCTTCAGGAAGGCTTTGCCTGAATTGCCTAACTGTTGCGCCAAGTCGTGAGACTTCTCATTGGGGTCCTCATTGGCATCCTCGGCGGGCTCCTCAGCGGGCCGCTCATCCAATTGCTCTTTGAACGGGGCGGTATCGCTGTGGCTGCGTTCGACTGATGCCGATGGTGGATCTATCCCCCGCGCGATGATGGTGGCGCTGTTGGCATTCAGAATGATTAAATGTTCAGCCTCATCGCAGCGGATAATCGCGGCACGGCGTTTTTGATCGATTGGAAGAACCTCGACCAGGGAAAGTCGGCGTTTGCTTTTGAAACCGCCAGAAGTGACCAATCCAAGACGTTTTGCAGCCCACGCACCGCCGCCCAGCAATATAAATACGAAGGAAAGTGCGAATAAAATCCGTGCTATGTCATATGCGTTCATCGTGGGGCCTCGGGTGATCGCGTTGTCCGATTTCGGGAATCGTTAGGCACCGCATCTTAATAGTGCGTTAAGCATGCGCCAATTTGAGACAGACGGACGAGCAAATGCCAAACGCTTAGCCGATAGCAAACGCTGACGAAGGGGGGGGGGCATTTTTATGCGGCCAAAACAAACCTTAACAAGTTTGCGATATTCGAATGCTTCTCGCTGTGATGGAGGGATGCCATCGGGCGAACTTGCCAGAAATTGGGTATTGCAGCGCGTTGATGAGCCCGAATTCGGGTGGTGTTTCCAGGTGTTAGCGTAAGTTTAGCTTTGTAGTTGGTATCAGTTGCCGCGTTTCAGCGCGCCGGCATGGGCCGTTTGAGATTGTTATGGTAAACTCATGGCGAATCTCTGACCACAACAGGCGACGGTTGACCCGAACGACGGGTGAGAAGAGGAATAGGGTGAAGCCATGGTTCTCAGAAATTTCATTTGCGCGTTAAGTGCGCTGATTTTCGCCAGTTGCGCGTCGTCAAATATTCGCGACGCAAGTGAGCTTCAAAACCGGTCAGCAACCTTAATTGCGGCAGCGGCGGAGGCACCGGATTATCTGATCGGGCCCCTCGATAAATTGGACGTATTTGTCTGGCGTGCGCCAGAATTATCAACCGGTGTGACGGTTCGTCCCGATGGCCGGATTTCAACACCACTGGTCGAGGACATGGTGGCTGCTGGCAAGACGCCAACACAATTGGCCAAGGATTTGGAAAATGTCCTGCGCCAATATGTAAGAACACCGCAGGTAACGGTTAGTGTCTCGGAATTTACCTCGACACCGGGACAGCAAATACGTGTCCTTGGCGAGGCGGCCCGGCCGGTCGCGCTACCATATCAATCCGGCATGACCGTATTGGATGTCATGGTATCTGTCGGTGGGCTGACGGACTTTGCAGCCGGCAACCGGGCCGTATTAATCCGCGGCGCGGGTGAAAAACGCCAGTCCTATCGATTGAAGCTCGATGACCTGCTGCGTAAGGGGAACATTGGGGCGAATGTCGCGGTTTTGCCCGGTGATGTGATTCTGATCCCGGAAAGCCTCTTCTAGCAGGCCGCGCCGCGATGGCACTGGCGCCGGGCAGGCGGTCAGTGTTAATTTAAAAGGTAGCCGGACCCTGTTGGAGGCTATGGCGCATTTAGGGGCGAAGCACAAATCGCGGATTTCACCCCTGATCGGATGGCCGAGGGTCTGATGAGTGATAGGCTGATGGCCGAGGGAATGTACTGCGTAGATGACCTTTCCAGGGTGAGGCAATGGCTGTTAAGATCAGACAGAGGAAAATAAATCGATCTGCTGAACGCTTTTCGGCTTCGTCCGGTTTCACTTGCGCACGGATTTTCCGCGGCGGATCCGTCATAGCGTTTCTGCTTGGGGCGCCTGTCGCCTCCCAGCAATTAAATGACGGGCAGGGACTTGGCGCGCTGAGCCCAACTTTGTCGTTCAGGACCGATTATTTTGGATACGCAGCAAGCATCAGTCCACGCATAGGTTATTCCGACAATATTGATTTGGTTTCAGACGTGATGCCTGATCCGGCGGCCCCAAACACGCGCATCGACAACCCGAACAAGGCAGATGCCTTTATTGCGTCCACAGCTTTCAGCGGAAACGCAATCTATGCCTCGCGTGCATTCACGGGGTTGGTCGTTGGCGATGTTGAGGTTGGTTATTTGGTTGATGGTGAAGATATCAATTTCAACCAGCGTGTGGCCGGTGTAGGCACCGCGACCCTTAGAGAAAATCTGTTTTATTTTGACGTATCAGGATCAACTTCGCGGCAGCTTGCCGGTGATAATGCGCGCTTCTCAAACAATTTGAATGCCGGCTTCGGTCAGCGGACAGATGTGCATACATATTCTGTCAGCCCATATCTAAATAAGAGGTTTGGAGACAATTCAGCGGCGGAAATTCGCTATCGCTTCTCGCAAGTTTTTGTCGATGATGACAATTCCGATATATCCGGCGGGATATTAAATGGTTCCAAGTCGCAGGAGCTAGCGCTTGTCTATGATACCGGTGATAAATTTCAAAACCTCACCATGCGATATACGGCCTATGGTTCGCGTACAAATGAAAAAGAATCACTTGCGCTCCCTGCATTTGAGTTTGAGCGGGGAACAATTCTTGCCGAGGCGGAATATGTTCTAACAGATTCTCTAGCGCTTACTGGCAGTATTGGATATGACGAGATCAGAAGCGACGCACCGGCAGATTTAATCAGCGGGCCAGATCTCTCGGGCCTAAACTGGCTTGCCGGGTTTCGCTATCGCCCGGGACGGAGAACGGATCTGCTGGTCCAATATGGAGAAAGGTTTGGCGACGATTACATTAATGCCAATTTCCGATATCGGCTCTCCAAACGGCTGTCTTTTGACGCTAATGCCGAACGGCAATTCCGGACACGGGCCCAGGCGGTAAATTCCCAATTTGCGATTAGCCAGCGCCGTATTCTTGACTTCGCTGACCGTTTACGTGGCGGTGAAAAGGTCTCACCAAATGGCTTGGTTGGCGATGCGACCCGCATTTTCGATCGGTTCCAAACCGCCCAAACAATTGGGGTGAGTGCTTCGGATGTTTACAACGTCCGCATAAGTGGCATTTATGACCGAACCCAGGTCGGCATCTCGGCTGATTATGCTGACGACGATTTCGGGTTCCGGCAAGTCGAGACCATTGGTGGCTCCGGTTACATCCAACGTCAATTTTCCAGACGTCTAACTGGTTATGCTGATGCGTTTTATCGCTTTGCCGATACGACCTTTGACATCGATGATTGTATCGCCGCCCCGCAGTTTTTTGGGTTTAATGCGAATGAACCGGGCTTTAATGCTATGGAATCTTGTGTAGCATTCGCCGCTGAAAATGGCGAAACTAAAACCGCCGGGGCGAGCATCGGCCTGCGCTATCAGTTTTACCGCAATCTGGCGCTCTTTGGCGAGTATTCCTACACGACCCGTTTTTCGGACGAACCATTGCTCGAATTCGAAGAGAATTTCGTTCAAACCGGTCTGATCCTGGATTTGTAATATGTACAAAGAAAAATTTGGATTTTCAGACGAACCATTCAAGCCAAGTCCCGATCCGAAATTTTTTTTCGGAAGCAAAACTCATAATAAGGCAATGGCATACCTGCATTACGGGCTGCGCCAGGGGGAAGGCTTTATTGTGATTACCGGGGCGGTCGGTGCTGGCAAGTCCATGCTGATCTCGCACTTACTTGATCAGGTGGACAGCACAAAAATTGTTGTAGCTGATCTGATAACGCCGAACCTTCAGCCGAATGATCTTTTGGCGCATATTTTATCTGCGTTTCGTGTCGAGGCGACGCAAGAGGGGGCAGGTGCTGAGATTGAAGCTTTTAAGGAGTTCCTCCTTGATCAAATGAATCGTGGCCGCCGTGCTGTTCTCATTGTAGACGAGGCCCAAAACCTGCCGCGCGACACACTGGAGAAACTGCGCGTTCTGTCAAATCTGCATCACGATGGGGCACCATTGTTTCAGGTGTTTTTGATAGGGCAACCAGCATTAAAGGAGATTGTTTCTGGCGATGGTATGGGACAGCTTCGTCAGAGCATTATTGCGTCATATCACCTTGAAGCATTGCCTCTGGGCGAGGTGCGGTCTTATATCGAGCACCGATTGTCCGTTGTCGGATGGAAAGAAAAACCTACCTTCACAGAAGGTGGATATCAGGTTATTCACGAGTCAAGCGCCGGCGTTCCCAGAAATATCAATAAACTCATGAATAGCGTTTTGCTCTATTGTTCTAGGGAGGGAAAAAAGGAAATCGAGGGTGGCTTGGTCCGCAAAGTCATTACCGGTCTTGCGCGTGAAGACGTCGCAGGCGGGGTGTTTCGCGAAGGTGGGGCGGCGGAGTTGAGTGATAAGATTAAGCCAACCCCGCCAGTGCAAACGGCTGCGCCGGTAAAATCTCCGCCATTGGAAACCGCGAATGGCTCAACCCAGAATGATGCAGACCTCTCGGGGGGCACCGCCCCGGTCGACGCCGGGGAGCCAGAGCAAGTACCCGCGGAAGTGCCGCAGAAGGTGCAAGATCCACTCAACGCCGCTGGGCGGTCGGCTGTTGGAACAGACTTGGTAACTGGTCAGAATGATGATTCTAATAACGCTTCACAAGGGCACATGACGAAAGTCGAAGATGCCGGGGTGCCAACACTTTTGACCGGAAGCCAAGACGCTAAAGATACAAATGGCGAGGAACCGCCAGCAGGGCCAGGCAAGGAGCGTGCGTCGCTGAACCCAGCCGGGGACGAGCGGGTTGAAGGTAAAGACGATCAGCATGCTGGCCCCCAGGCAAGCACATTTGATCGGCTCCGTAGGCGGATTAAACCAACAACGCCCCCTCGGTCTACCGCGTCAAAGGTGAGGGAACATGTTGACCAGCCCCCCATGAGGCGCGACAGATCGGGCTATGTCAACGGGAAACTGAACAAGCTGGATGCTGCTGATGGGCGTTCTGAAGACGCTGTGCGGGAAGAAAAAAATCACGATTCCATAAATGAATATAATGCGCCGGAATCGGATTTTGATGAGGTATCACATCCGCGCAGGCCCGGCACGCCGGAGGATGTCGCGCGGGAAATTGAGCGTGTGGGGCGGATTGATGCCTCAAACCAGCAAGATGAGGAACGGGATCACCACTCCAATGAGTGCTGGCGCACGGTTTTGGCACAGACCATCGATGACATGTGGGAAGATTTATATGAGACGCACTCTACTGTGTCGAATCTGCGTCGGGATCTTCAGCAATCGGAGGAAAAGCAACACCGGTCGGAAGAGCGTATTGCTAAATGCCTGAGTGAGGCGGAGGCAATCCTCGCCGAATTGAAGGGCTCGTCGCCCTAATGGCTAGCCCTGATCGGCATGTAAGGCTTGCGCGGTTTGACGCCTTTCGATGTTTTTCGGCACCTTGCAGGGTGATCTGAATATCCCGTCTGCAAAGAGCTTGGCATTTATTGAACCGGTCTTTTTTTACCCTCAAGAACAACGCCCCAGACGCCAATTTCTGGCCAGTCTTCACCGGGTATTTCAAGGGGGTTTTGGTCAAGGATCGTGAAATCGGCCCTTTTTCCTGTGACAATAGACCCGATTTCGTCTTCGAGGCCAAGTGCGAAGGCGGCGTCAATGGTGATTGCTTCAAGGGCTTCGTGTGCGGACAGTGTTTCGGTTGGCGTCAAGACATTCCCTTCACGGGTGGCGCGGGTGATGTGTACGCTCGCAGCTTTTAGCGGGATTGGCGGTGCCAGCGGCGCGTCGGAATGAAGGGTAACGCGAACACCAGCGCGCGAAAGAGAGTTTAACGGTTCAATCCAGGCGCCGCGCCTGGAGCCCAGAGGTGCCTGATATGCATTTCCAAGGTAATTTACATAATGGCTCGCGGCGGAGACGCCTGCCTTCAGGTTTGCGGCGCGCGCAATATGTAGCGGGGACATGAGACCGGCATGTTCAATGATGAAGCGGTTGTCGGAGCTGTCCGCACGCAGCGTTTCCAATGCATCTAGTGTTGCGGTTTGTGCTCTGTCCCCATTGGAGTGAATGCGAACGCCCAGGCCAGCGCGCCAATATGGTTCAATCGTAGGGACGATTTGCGGCGGTTTGGTGACCCATAGACCTTGCGTGCCTTTGGATTGTCCGTCGAGATAGCCCGGTCGGGAAAGGCGCATCGTTTGGGAATAAAACGCTGCGTCTACGAAGAATTTCACCTGCGGCAGAACTGGCGCGGGCGTTTGCTTCCTGCCAGTCGACATTTTGAGGATCATCTCAACGCGGTCATCGCCAAAGGCGCGCTCAAACCCCCGATGCTCCGGGACCAGATAAACCCGGTAGCCACTGTGGTCTGGCGATTTCCAGTTGAGACGCAGGTTTAAATCCTCAATCGACAGGCCAAATATGCCATAGGCGAGATCAGCGACACTTGTGACGCCGCCTTCGCGTAAAAGCTTGGAAAAGCTTTTGAACCCATCTCCCACACGGAACGGATTCATGATGACCGGCGCAAGCTTTTTGTTCAGATAAGGGAGGGCATCTTCAAAGACGCGCCCGGTCAATTCTCCATCCGGCCCAATCGCAATACCCTCGAACTGCTTGTGTAAGTCCGGCGTGACATTGGCCCAGTCCAAAGCCATGGTGTTGAGATAGAAGTCATGGCTTGAATAATGCCATATGATCAGTGGGCGGCTGGTTGTGATGGCGTCAAGGTCATGGCGGTCAAGGTTACCGTGAACAAGGTTATGGAAACCATAGATGACTAGCGGTCCATTGCCTTTGGTGGTTGCGTTTATTTCAGAAATCCGTGCAAGGAAAGCTGCGCGTGTTCGAAGGCCATCAACAACGCCGTCGCCAGTCATCATTTGCCATGGTGGCGCAATGGGCAAGGCGTATTGGATCGCGGATAAAAGCATGTGGATATGAGGGTCAATGAAACCGGGTACGATAACTTTATCGGCGAATGTCTCGTCTATTTCTGCGTTTGGATATGCTGTCTTTAGGGTGGACAGTGGACCGGCCAGCAGGATTTTGCCATTTGCGGTCGCGACGGCCTCAGCAATCGTGCCACCGGCTTTTGCGCGCTCCTCGCCATCCATGGTGATCACTGCTTTTGCAGGGTAAATGACAGGTTGGGTTTCATCATTTGCAAAATGATTGCTGAGCGACAGTGCAGTACCAATCAGCACCCCGCCGACGGCGCTGAGGAGAAGTAAGCGAGATTTCGAAGAAGACACAAGCTGCTGAAATGGCATCATTTTTCCCTTGCGAAATTATAACAGGCTTGAGCAAACTGGCCTATTCGTTCTCCGTGACTTCTTCCTCATCGGTTTGGAAAAAGCTTGCAGCTGCGCTGCGTGGTTCATTATCCACGTATAGCTCAAAAACATCAGGGCGGGCGTAATGACCCGCGATATCGCAGGCGGCTTTCGCAGCGCGAACAATGTCTAGCGAGCCATCTGCATAAAGAATTCCTTCACCTTCCATCGGTCCAGCAATAATTTCACCACGCGGATCAATGATCATAGAGTGACCGCTATGCTCCCATTCGCCCAGAGGTTTCCATTTTTCTGGTATGTCGCTATTGCGGCGCAAGCCGGCGGCACAGATGACATAGGCGGCGGCCTGGCTGGCAAAGGCGCGGGAAAGAAGTGCTTGACGCGCCCAGCAATACTCCGCCGGTTGTGGCGTTTTCTCCCAGCCGGGCCACAGTGCGCAATGAATTTGAGTTCCTTGTGCTGCAAGGGCGTAGCCAGGAAGCATCATTTGGTGCTCCCAACAATTCAAGGCTGAGAGCCGCCCATAGGCGCGCGCATGGGTTCGCAAACCGGCACCGTCGCCGTCAGACCAGATAATGCGTTCAGCATGGGTGGGTTTCAATTTGCGATGCCTGCCCAGAATATCTCCCTCCCGCCCGATCTGGAGCGCGGTGGCGTAAACGGAGCCTTGCGTATGCGGATCCTTTTCGGCAATCCCGATGACAACATCGACACCAGCTTTTTCGGCTGCGGCACACAGGGCATCCGTTTCCGGTCCGCCAAGAATGATTGCATTCTCAATATATGCCGCACTTGCCTCCCAGGTGAGGTCCTGAACGCCGCCTTCGATCCAGAATGGATAGCCCGGCAGCCAGGTTTCACCAAAAGCGCAAACATCCGCACCGTGAAGACCGGCTTCTTTAATGAGGGCGCACGCTTTTTCTGTTGACGCTGTTTTATCAAATAGAACGGGGGCCGCTTGAATCGCCGCCAGTCGGAACGACCCTGGAGATTTTGCTGATGGAGAGTCTATCGACATTGTTTCCCTTTTCGCCGATTCGTTTGTGCGCCGCAGCAAGGTCTTTGCGTGCAAGGTTTTATCGTAGTGTTGCAAGGGCGCTGCTTGGCAGAGAGTTGTTAAAAGGTTACAGTAAAACGAGTTGTGAGTTTAGAACCGTGGGGTAAGTTTTTATGATACGCATTCTTTTGCCGCTGGCCGTGCTTGCGCTGCTGCAATTTGCGCCGCTTTTCGCTGATCAGGTTCAGGGGTCGGACCTTGGTGGTGGTGAGGTTGAGCTTACCGGAAACGATTATGTCGGTAATTCAATCAATTGCTGGATTGGTCAAAATTTTTCGATAACCGATGACTGCGCGCCAAAAGGTGGCGAAAAGGGCCTAGGGATTTTTGCGGCGAGCATTGCGTTGGCTGGCGCAGCCGTG